>JBHAES010000168.1:0-6468 GCA_041855725.1 Actinomycetota bacterium | reverse complement strand
GGGGCGCGGGATCCGGGCCCGCCGCTGACCGACGCCGCGAGGCGCAGACGAGGACCTGCGTGCCTGCCGGACCGGTCGGCCCCGGCGAGGTCAGCAACCCGGTCCGGTCCGTGGCCGACGCGACCTGCGCCACCCGGCCCGCGGCGCGGCGCCGGCGGGCCCAGCCCGTGGGGAGGGGCGCCGCGCGTCGGTGGCGCGGCTCAGCGACGGTAGGTGAGGCGGCCCTCCCAGAGGGTCGCCACGACCGGGTCGGGGAGGTCGCGGCCGCCGTACGGGTTGTTGCGGGCCAGCGAGGCCGACGCTGACGGGTCGACGACGGCCCGGGCGGTCGGGTCGACCAGCACCAGGGTCGCCGGCGCACCCACCTCCAGCGGCCGGCCCTGGGTCACGAGCCCGGCGATGCGAGCCGGCGCGTACGACATGCGCTCGGCCACCCCCGCCCAGCCGAGCCGGTCGAGCATCGTCTCCATCACCACGGCCAGCGCCTGCTCGAGCCCCGTCACGCCGGGCCGGGCGTCACCGAACGCGTGGTCGTCCTTGTCGTGGGGCGCCCAGGGGGAGTGGTCGGTGGCGACGGCGTCGATGGTGCCGTCGGCGAGGGCCTCCCGCAGCGCCGCCACGTCCTCGTCGCCGCGCAGCGGCGGGTTCACCTTGAAGACCGGGTCGTACGACTCGATCTCGCGCTCGGTGAGCCAGAGGTGGTGGGGCGACACCTCGGCCGTCACCGGGATCCCGCGGTCCTTGGCCCACCGCAGCACCGCCACGGTCTCGGCCGACGACACGTGGCGCACGTGCAGCCGCGACCCGGTGAGCCGGGCCAGCTGCACGTCGCGGGCCACGATCGTGGACTCGGCCTCGGCCGGCCACCCGGCCAGCCCGAGCCGGCCGCTCAGCGTCCCCTCGTGGGCGACGGCTGACGGTCCGGCCAGCCCCGGGTCCTGGGCGTGCTGGGCGACCACCCCGCCGAAGGCGGCCACGTACTCGAGCGCGCGGCGCATCAGGCCCGCGTCCACCACGCACGCCGGGCTGTCGGAGAACACGGTGACCGCGGCACGGGCGTTCATCGTGCCCAGCTCGGCGAGGTCGGTGCCGGCCCGCCCCCGGGTGACCGCACCCACGGGCACCACCTGCGCGGCGGCGCCCCGGCCGAGGTCGAGCACGTGGGCGGCGGCCTCGCCCGTGTCGGTGACGGGAGTGGTGTCGGCGGCGGCCAGCACGGCCGTGTAGCCCCCTCGGGCGGCGGCCCGCGTGGCGCTCGCGACCGTCTCGGCGTCCTCACGGCCCGGTTCGCGCAGGTGGGTGTCCAGGTCGACGAGGCCGGGCAGCGCCACGAGCCCGTCGGCGTCGAGCCGCTCGGTGCCCGGCGGCGCGTCGGCGGGGTCGTGCAGCCGCTGGTCGCAGACGTACAGGTCGGTGACGGTGCCGTCGGGCAGCCGGGCACCGGTGATCAGCAGGCTCATCGGGTCTCCTCGTCGGTGCCGCCGAGCAGGTGGTAGAGCACGCTCATCCGTACGGCCACCCCGGCCGCCACCTGGTCGAGCACGAGCGAACGGGCCGCGTCGGCGGGCGCGGCCGAGATCTCCACCCCCCGGTTCATGGGGCCCGGGTGGCAGATCGCGGCGGTCGGCTTCATGCGCGCCACCCGCTCGGGGGTGAGCCCGTACCGCTCGGCGTACTCCCGCGTCGACGGGAAGAACCCGCCCTCCATCCGCTCGCGCTGCACCCGCAGCATCATGAGCACGTCGGCCTCGCCGACCACGTCGTCGAGGTCGGTCACCACGTCGACGCCCCACGTCTCCACCCCGGCCGGCCGCAGGGTCGGTGGCGAGACCAGCACCACCGTCGCCCCGAGCCGCCGCTGCAGCCACACGTTCGACCTCGCGACCCGGCTGTGCCGCACGTCGCCGACGATCGCGACCGTACGCCCGGCGAACGAGTCGTCGCCGAACGTGCGGTAGTGGCGCCGCATCGTGAACGCGTCGAGCAGCGCCTGGGTGGGGTGCTCGTGCCAGCCGTCGCCGGCGTTCACCACGTGGGCGTCGACCCAGCCCGCCACCTGCGCCACCGCCCCCGACCCGGCGTGGCGGATCACGAACGCGTCCACCCCCATCGCCTGGAGGGTGAGCACGGTGTCGCGCAGCGACTCGCCCTTGCTGACCGACGACCCCTTCGCCGCCACGTTCATCGAGTCGGCCGACAGCCGCTTCTCGGCCAGCTCGAACGAGCCGCGGGTGCGGGTCGAGTCCTCGAAGAAGAGGTTGACCACCGTGCGCCCGCGCAGCGCCGGCAGCTTCGGCACGTCGCGGCGCAGCACCTCGGCCATCTCCTCGGCCGTGTCCAGGATCGTGATCGCGTCGTCGTGGGCCAGGTCGTAGGTGCCGAGCAGGTGCTTCACCGCACCACCACCTCCGTCGCCGCGTCGAGCTCGTCGAGGTGCACGTCGACGGTCTCGGCCGCCTTCGTGGTGAGCTCGGTGCCCACGAAGTCGGCCCGGATCGGCAGCTCGCGGTGCCCGCGGTCCACCAGCACCGCGAGGCGGACGACCCGGGGCCGGCCCAGGTCGCCGAGGGCGTCGAGGGCCGCGGCGACCGTACGGCCCGAGTAGAGCACGTCGTCGACGAGCACCACCACGCGGTCGTCGACCCCGCCGGGCACCCGGGTGCGGCCCACGGGCAGCGTGGGGCGCCGGCGCAGGTCGTCACGGTACATCGTCACGTCGAGCTCGCCCACGGCCACCGGCACGTGCTCGGCGGCGGCCACCTTCTCGGCCAGCCGGGCCGCCAACGGCACCCCGCGGGTGGGGATGCCCAGCAGCAGCAGCCCGTCGGCGCCGCGGTTGGACTCGAGGATCTCGTGCGCCATCCGGGTCAGCGCCCGGGAGACGGCGTCGGCGTCGAGGACGACGCGCGGTGTGTCGGCGGTCACGCCCGCTCCCTCCAGGTGGGGTCCGGTTCACCGTACCCTGCCCGTCGGCGACCCCCGACGCCACCCCACGATGCGAAACCGTGCGAGCACCGACCCCGGCGTGGCCTCGGGCCAGCCAGGAGCACCTCCCGGAGCGTCAGCGGCGTCATGGCTGCACGGCGTAGCGTCGGTGGCCACGTGCTGGCGCGGCGGGCCGCGTGGTGGTTGGCTGTCGGCATGACGACCGTCGTTGACTTCTGGTTCGACCCGGCCTGCCCGTGGGCCTGGATGACGTCCCGCTGGATGCTGGAGGTGGAGCGGGTGCGTGACGTGCGCACCACGTTCCACGTGATGAGCCTCGGGGTGCTCAACGAGGGCCGCGACCTGCCGCCCGACTACCGCCGGTTCCTCGACGAGGAGTCGTGGGTCGGGGCGCGGGCGGCGATCCTCGTGGAGCAGGGGCACGGCGCCGAGGGGCTGCGCGAGTTCTACACGGCCCTCGGCACCCGCTACCACCCGGGCGGGGAGCCGCGCACGGTCGACACCGTACGGGCCGCCCTCGTCGACTGCGGGTTCGACCCGGCCCTCGCCGACCGGGCCCTCACCGACGAGGTCGACGACGCCCTGCGCGCCTCGCACCACGAGGGCATGGACCCCGTCGGCATGGACGTCGGCACGCCGGTGGTGCGCATCAACGGGATGAGCCTGTTCGGGCCGGTGATCTCGCCCGCGCCGAAGGGCGAGGAGGCGGGCCGGCTGTTCGACGGGGTGGCCGCGGTGACGGCCTACCCGGGCTTCTTCGAGCTCAAGCGGACCCGCGACGTCGGGCCCCAGCTCGACTGACGCCGCCGGTCGGCTGACGCCGTCGGCTACTCCGCCGGCACCCACACGGCGGGGTTGTCGACGACCCGCTCCAGCACCCGCAGGGCGGCCCCCATGAGGGAGGCGTCGCCGGCCGTACGGGCCGGCTCGACGGTCAGCGGCGCCCACCGCGACGTGAGCACCCGCCTGTCGAGCACCTCGGCGACCCGGTCGTGGAGGCGGTCGTGGAGGGTGCGGTAGATGCCGCCCAGCACCACGATGTCGACGTCGGTGAGGTTGAGCACGGCCGACAGGGCGAGGGCGAGCGCGTCGGCGGCCCGGTCGACCGCGGCGGCGGCCCGCGGGTCGGTCTCGACGGCCTCGAGCAGCGCGTCGATCGGGTCGTTGAGGGGCAGCCCGGCGGCGCGCATGATGGCATGCTTGCCCGCGTACGTCTCGAGGCAGCCGTTGGAGCCGCAGCCGCACGGGGGCCCCTCGGGGTCGACGCACACGTGGCCGACCTCGGCCGACCAGCCGTGCACCCCTTCGAACGGGGAGCCGGCGACGATCGCCGCCCCGCCGATGCCGACCCCGCCGACGACGTAGAAGAAGGACTGCTCCCGCTGCGGCGACGAGGTCGCCAGGCGCCGGGCCCGGGTCTCGGCGAGCCCGGCGAGGTCGGCGTCGTTGGCCACCTCGAGCCCGGTCTCGACACCGAGCTCGCGCAGCGCGGGCAGCACGTCGACCTCGACCCAGCCGAGGTTGGGTGCGAACCGCACCACGGTGCCGTCGACGATGCCAGGGATCGACAGGCACGCCCCGGCGACGACCAGGCCGCGGCCCACGAGCTCCTCGACGACCGGCCCGGCGAGGGCCACGATCTCGGCCAGCGCCTCCCGCGCGGAGACGTCGCGCAGGTCACGGGCGCGGTGGGTCTCGGCGAGCACCTTGCCGGTGAGGTCGACCGCCTTCACCGCGATGCTGTCGACCTGCACCTGCAGACCCAGCCCCACGAGGGTGTCGCCGGCGGGCACGAGCCGGACGCCGGGGCGCCCGGCCCGGTCGACCACCTCCGGGTCGGTCTCGCGCACCAGCCCGCCGCGGATCAGCTGCTCGACCAGCCCGGACACCGACGCGCGGGTCAGCCCCACCGCGTACGCGATCTTGGCCCGGGTGGTGCGGCCCGGCTTGTCGAGCACCTCGCGCAAGACGATGGAGAGGTTGTGCTCGCGGAGGGAGGCCTGGCCGGCCGCGGAGTGCCGCCGCGTCGAGCGCCGTGACAGCAGCGGGGCGGCCGCAGGCGTCCCGGTCTCGTGAGTCATGGGGTTGAATATAAGGCACCCATGGCATAAGTTCATGCTCGGAACAAATATTCTCGAGGGAGAGGATCCGTCGTGCCTCAGGCAACCGCAGCTGACAAGTTCACCTTCGGCCTCTGGACCGTGGGCTGGCTGGGAGTCGATCCGTTCGGGGTCGCGACCCGCGCCCCGCTCGACCCCGTCGAGGCGCTGAGCCGGCTCGCCGAGGTGGGCGCCTACGGCGTCACCTTCCACGACGACGACCTCGTGCCGTACGGCACCAAGGAGGCCGAGCGTCGCCGGCAGATCGACCGGTTCAAGGAGGCCCTCGAGGCGACCGGTCTCAAGGTGCCCATGGCCACCACCAACACGTTCAGCCAGCCGGTGTTCAAGGACGGGGGCTTCACCAACAACGACCGCGAGATCCGCCGCTACGGCCTGCGCAAGGTCATCCGCCAGGTCGACCTGGCCGCCGAGCTGGGCGCCGAGACCTTCGTGATGTGGGGCGGCCGCGAGGGCCACGAGTACGAGGGCAGCAAGGACATCAAGGCCGCGCTCGACCGCTACGCCGAGGGCATCGACACCGTCGCCGGCTACATCAAGGACAAGGGCTACGGCATGCGGATCGCCATCGAGCCCAAGCCCAACGAGCCGCGCGGCGACATCCTGCTGCCGACGGTCGGCCACGCCATCGCGTTCATCGACCAGCTGCAGCACGCCGACATCGTGGGCCTGAACCCCGAGGTGGGCCACGAGCAGATGGCCGGCCTCAACTACACCACCGGCATCGCCCAGGCGCTGTGGTGCGGCAAGCTGTTCCACATCGACCTCAACGGCCAGCGGGGCATCAAGTACGACCAGGACCTCGTCTTCGGCCACGGCGACCTGATCTCGGCGTTCTTCACCGTCGACCTCATCGAGAACGGCTTCCCGGGCGGCGGCCCGCGCTACGACGGCCCGCGCCACTTCGACTACAAGCCGTCGCGCACCGAGGACTACGAGGGCGTGTGGGTGTCGGCCGCCGCCAACATCCAGACCTACCTGCTGCTCAAGGAGCGGGCGCTGGCGTTCCGCGCCGACCCCGAGGTGCAGGAGGCCCTGAAGGCTGCCAAGGTCGACGAGCTGGCCCAGCCGACGCTCGCCGAGGGCGAGACGCTGGCCGACCTCGTCGCCGAGCCCGCCGACTTCGCCGACATCGACATGACCGAGCGCGGCGAGCGGGGCGCGGGCTTCCTGCGGCTCAACCAGCTCGCCATCGAGCACCTGCTCGGCGCCCGCTGAGGTCACCGTGATGCTGGTCGCCGGGGTGGACTCGTCCACGCAGTCGTGCAAGGTCCTGGTCGTCGACGCCGAGACGGGGCGGGTGGTGCGGGAGGGGCGCGCGTCGCACCCCGACGGCACCGCCGTCGACCCCGCCCACTGGTGGACGGCGCTGCAGTCGGCCATCGCCCAGGCTGGCGGCCTG
>JBHAES010000167.1:0-3658 GCA_041855725.1 Actinomycetota bacterium | reverse complement strand
TGCTGCCGCGGCTCGTGCCAGTCCGCGGGCATCGCGCCCGACGGTTCTTCTTCGGTGGTGGTCGTTGCTGGGCGTTCCGTCGGGGGACCAGGGCGGGGGTCACGGCTCGTGGCCGCCGGATCGGTGGCGACAAACCTCTTGTGCATTCGTACGCATGTCCTGTATCATGGGGGTACGAGCCGCCACCGCAACCACCACACCACCACCGGTGGTGACCTGCTGCCCGTGGAGAACACCAGCATCCCCGCGGCAGCCCGCGACCTCGTCGAACGGTTGAAGGCTGAGGACGCCGTCGAACGAGCCGCCCAACGACGACGAGCCGGCCACCGACACGATGCCCGCGAGACGGAGGAGCCGCCGCAGCACGGCAGAGGTCGGCACCCGATCGGAGCCGGGCTCCTCGATGCGGTGCTTGTCTGACAAGGGTGCCGCTCGTACTGTGGGGCGGGTGAACGGGCCGACCTCGAAGGCTGGGCCGCCTCGTACGGGGCGGACCCGCGCGGGCGACCTCGCCGACGACCTGCGCCAGCAGATCCTCACCGGGGCGTTGCCGGCCGGCGCCAAGCTCCCCAGCGAGAGCGAGCTGACGGCCACGTTCGAGGTGAGCCGGTCGGTCGTCCGCGAGGCGCTGCAGCAGCTGCAGGCCGGGGGACTGGTGGAGTCGTTCCAGGGCCGCGGCACCTTCGTGCTCGACCTGCCCGCCCCCGACGCCGGCGACGCCGGCTTCCAGGCGAGCTCGGTCGACGACGCCGCAGCGCTGCTCGAGTACCGGATCGGCGTCGAGTCGGAGGCGGCGGCGCTGGCGGCCGTACGCCGCACCAGCATCCAGCTCAAGGCGGTCGAACGGGCTCTCGACCGGTTCGCCGCCGCCGCGGCGCGGCCGCAAGACGTGGTGCCGGCCGACTACGACCTGCACCTGCGCATCGCGGTCGCCTCGGGCAACCGGTTCTGCCGCCAGGCGCTGGCGCAGCTCGGCCCCCGCATGATCATGAGCCAGCGGGCCGCGCTCGCCGACGGCACCGGCATCACCGACCGCGACCACTTCCAGGTGCTGTGCGCCGAGCACGAGGCGATCGTCGGTGCCATCGCCGCCGGCGACCCCATGGCGGCCGCCGCCGCGATGCGGCTCCACCTGACCTCGTCCAAGGCGCGGCTGCGGCCGACCTGAGGGTTCAGCGGGTGGCGCCCGCGTGGCGGAGCTCGTCGTCGACCAGGCGCCGCCACGAGGCGACGAGGCGGGCGTCGACGTACGCCTTCCAGCTCCCCTCCGGCCGAGCCGGGGCGCCGATGTGGAAGGCGCGCACCCCGGCGCGCGCCAGCCAGGGCACGTGCTCGGGGGCCAGCCCTCCGCCCGCCATGGTGAGCCGGGCCGCCACCGGGTCGGCCCGGCAGCGGGCGATCAGGTCGTCGAGACCGACGGCGACCCCTCGTACGGACCCCGCCGTCAGCACCTGGTCGAGCCGGGGCAGCAGCCCGAGGGCCCGCCAGGCCCGGTCGGGGTCGAGCGCGGCGTCGATCGCCCGGTGGAACGTCCACGGCCAGTCACCGTCGGTGAGCAGCTCGGTGCACACCTCCAGGTCCACCTCCGAGTGCCCGTTGAGGAACCCCATCACGATCCCGTCGGCGCCGGCGTCCACGTACGAGGCGGCCAGGCCCCGCAGCCGGGTGGCCTCGCCACCGTCGGTGGCGAACCCAGCCCGCAGCCGCAGCATCACGCGCACCTGGATCGACACCGCCCGGCGCACCTCGGCGACGAGCCGAGGCTCCGGCGACAGCCCGTCATCGGCCATCGTGCCCACCAGCTCGACCCGGTCGGCGCCACCGTCCGCCGCCCGCTCCGCGTCCGCGGCGTGCAGCGCGATCACCTCCAGCAGCCCCGCCATGCGACCCAGTGTGCGGGGTCGGCGCCGCGGGGCGGCGACGGCACGCCGCAGCCGTGGCGGGCTACGCTGGCCGCCATGGTCGACCCTTGGCAGCGCCCCACGCGGACGGGCGCGCTGTCGCTCGGCAGCGGCTTCGGCGCCGTCGCTGCGCTCGTGGCGGGGCGGGTCGTGCCGCTGGGCACCGGGAGCGGCCCCGTGCTGGCCTCCGGGCTGTTCCTGCTCACCGCCGGACTCAGCGTGGCAGCGCTGGGCCTCGGCGTCACGGCGAAGGTGCGCCGCGGGGTGCCCGGCTGGTGGAGCACCGTCGGCATCCTGCTCGGCCTCCTCGCCGGCGGGCTGCTGCTCGTGTCGTCCTGGGTCGTGCTCCGGGAGATCTGAGTCTCGGGTCCCTTGCGTCGGACCCCGGTCGTAGGGGATGGCGGGTGGCCGCGGTCCGTGGTCCCAGCGGCCGAGGCCCCGGGTCCGATGATCAGGAAACGTGGTCTGGCTACCGTGGACGCATGACGCATAGTGCATCCGCGAGCGGCACCGGCACCCGGGCGGTCGGTGCCTCGGGCCGCGGCGCGGATGCGGTCCTGGTGATGATGGGAGTGCTGGCGGTGGTGATGCCCCTGCTGTGGGCTGGGTGCCAGCACTCGCTGAGAGCGACCGGGACCGCCCCCGTGCCAGGGACCATGGTGGGTCTCCTGGGCCTGGGCGGTCCCGTGCTCGCAGCCGTCACGGGCTGGCTCGGGTTCGAGGTCGCCCGCCGGGGTCGTCCGTCCGGGCACCTGGCCGTGGCCCTCAGCGCCCTCGCCGTCGCCGTCGTCGGTGCCACGATCATGGCCCAGCTCGGCGCCGTAGCCCCCGCCTGAGGCGTCAGGGGCCGCGGAGGGGGTCGGGGACGCCGGTCTCGGCGAGCACGACGAGGGAGGTCACAGCACGCGTCAGGCAGACGTACAGCCGCCGCCACCCGGTGCGCTCGTCGGCCTCGCCGGCCACGATCGCCGCCGGGTCGGCGACCACGACGTGGTCGAACTCCAACCCCTTCGCCAGCGACGCCGGCACCAGGTCGACGTGGGCCTCGAACGCCTCCGTGCCGTCGCCGCCGCCGAGCTCGAGGAACCGCACCCCCGCCTGCGTGAGCCGCGTCCGGGCCCCGACCAGCTGGGCGTCGGCCACGATCACCCCGACCGTGCCCTCCCGCTCGGCCACCTCGGCGGCGACCCGGCCCACCTCGTCGACGCCGCTGTCGCGCACGTCGAGCTCGCCGCGCGACCGGCGTACGGACCGCGGCGGCGTCAACCCCGGGGCGATGTGGGGCAGCAGCCGGGCGGCGTACTCGATCACCGAGGCCGGTACCCGGAAGCCCTCGACCAGCTCGGTGACCTGCGCCGACGGCTGGCCCAGGTGGGCGAGCACCTCGCGCCAGTCGGTCGCCCCCCAGGCCGTCGTGGCCTGGGCGAGGTCGCCGAGCACCGTGACCGACCCGGTCGAGGCGCGCCGGCCCACCCCGCGCAGCGCCATCGCCGACAGGTCCTGCGCCTCGTCGACGATCACGTGCCCCACCGAGGCGGTGCGGTTGAGCAGGTCGGCGAGCTCGTCGAGCAGGGCGAGGTCGGCGTCGGTCCACCGAGCCGCACCCGGGCTGCCCGGCGGCCGCGACCAGCCGACCAGCGCCTGCTCCTCGGCCGAGATCGTCCCGTCAGCCGCCTCGGCCAGGCGTTCCGGGTCCCGCCACAGCTCCCACAGCACCCGGGCCGGGTCGAGCGCCGGCCACACGGTCGCCACCATCG
>JBHAES010000166.1:0-8150 GCA_041855725.1 Actinomycetota bacterium | reverse complement strand
GTCGCGCCCGAACCGGTTCCCGCCGCCGCCGCTGAGCCGTGCCGCCGCGACGTGGCGCTACGTGGCCGCTCTGTCGCTCACCGCCCTCTACGTGGCCGTGCTGCTGACCGACCCCGCAACCAGCGGCACGTACGTCGGGGCGGCGCTGCAGCTCGCGGGGGTCGGGTTCGCGCTGTGGGTGATCCGGGCCCGCCGACGCCGCCCGGTGCTGGTGGCGGTGACCCTCGTCGCCGTCTCGCTGCTCGCCCCTGTCACCGCGAGCTTCGTCGCGTGGGCGTACGTCTCCCTGGCCACCCGCCGCCGCGCCCGCGAGTACGTCCCGGTCGGGCTGCTGCTCGTGGCGGTCCAGCTGCCGTCGTACGCCGAGGCGAGCTCGGTGCTGGAGGTGCCTGACGCGATCGGGGTGGCGGCGGCGGCCGGCTTCGGCACGATGTACGTGCTCGTGCTCCTGGGGTGGGGCATGTACGTGGGGGCGCGGCGTGACCTGGTGGCGTCGCTGCAGCACCAGGTCGACCAGGTGCAGCGCGAGCAGGAGCTGCGGGTGCTGACCGCCCAGTCCGAGGAGCGCAACCGGATCGCCCGCGAGATGCACGACGTGCTGGCCCACCGGATCTCCCTGGTCTCCCTCACCGCGGGAGCGCTTGCCTACCGCACCGACCTGTCACCGGAGCGGATGCGCGAGGTGGCGGCCGAGATCCGCGACCACGCCCACTCCTCCCTCACCGAGCTGCGCGCCATCCTGGGCTCGCTGCGCGACGACGACGCCGCACCGCCGGCCGACGCCGCCGACCGGCCCCAGCCCACCCTCGTCGACGTGCCCGAGCTGGTCGACGCCCACCGCAGCCTCGGCGACCGGGTCGACTTCCACCAGAGCATCGACCACCTGGAGCTGCTCCCTGCCGTGACCGGCCGGCACGCCTACCGCATCGTGCAGGAGGCGCTCACCAACGCTCGCAAGCACGCCCCCAGGACGAAGGTCACCCTCACGCTGACCGGCAGCCCGGGCGCCGGCCTGGAGATCGTCGCCGCCAACCCGGCGTCGCCGTACTGGCCCACCCCGGCCGACCCGGGCCCCGACGACGCGTCGCGGCTGCCCGGCTCCGGCCTCGGGCTGGTCGGGGTGGCCGAGCGGGCGAAGGCGCTCGGCGGCACCATGACCGCCGGCCGCGACGGGGGCCGGTTCACCCTGCGGGTGCGGCTGCCCTGGTGAGTGCACGCCGCCGGGCCCGGGCAGGTGGCTTCCTCCCCCGTCCCCCGGCACCGGTTCGGTGGCGCACCGGGCCCGGCAGGCACCGTCGAGCGCGGTGCCGCCGTGGCGCCAGCGTCCGCCTCGCGCCGCCCCCCGGGGGGTCCGCCCCGTCCCGCCCCGCCCCGTCCGAGCGATCGGTGCGTCTAGGGTGTGAGCGTGCCCGACGTGATCCGTATCGTCCTGGTCGACGACGACCCGCTCGTGCGGGCCGGTCTGAAGCTGCTGCTGGGCGGCACCCCCGACCTCGAGATCGTGGCGGAGGCCGTCGACGGGGTGGAGGCGGCCGGCGTCGTACGCGACCACTCCCCTGACGTGGTGCTCATGGACATCCGGATGCCGAAGGTCGACGGGCTGTCGGCCACCAAGCAGATCGTGTCGCGCCCCGGCGCGCCGAAGGTGATCGTGCTCACCACGTTCGACTCCGACGACCACGTGCTCACGGCGCTGCATCTCGGGGCGGCCGGGTTCCTGCTCAAGGACACCCCGCCCGAGCGGATGGTGCAGGTGATCCGGCAGGTCGCCGACGGCGAGCCGGGGTTCTCCCCCAGCGTGCTGCGCCAGGTGGTGGCCGCGGCCACCCGGGGCGCTGGCACCGCTCGGCGCGACGAGGCGCGGGCGCTGCTGTCCGGGCTCACCGAGCGCGAGCGCGAGGTCGCGCTCGCCATCGGCGAGGGCCGGTCCAACGCCGAGATCTCCGCGTCGCTGTACCTGTCGGTCGCCACCGTGAAGGCGTACGTGACGCGCCTGTTCACCAAGCTCGGCGTCACGAACCGGGTGCAGATCGCGATGGTCGTGCACGACGCGGAGCTCGACCAGCCCTGACCGGTCCGCCGGGCCGGGCATGGCACCTGTCGGCTCAGCCGCCGGCCGTGCGCAGCGCGTCGGCCAGGGCGGCGGCGGTCGCCTCGGAGTGCGTCCGGCCGTCGGGCAGCCGCGAGCTCCGCGAGAAGTACCAGTCCCGGCCCAGGTGGGTCACGGGGCCGACGTCCACGACCCGGATGCGGCCCTCGCGCACGGCGCGGCCGTACGACGACAGGGGTGCGGTGGGCCACCGGCCCGGGAAGGCGAGCACGCCCAGGTGCTGCAGCCGGTCGCGGCTGCCGCTGAGGTGCACGAAGGAGCCGATGTGGTCGAGGCCCGGGTCGTCGGAGTAGACGCCGCCGATAGAGACCATGTCGACGCGCAGGCCGGCGGCGGCGAGGTAGCGGGCGGCGCCGCAGGCGATCTGCGCCCCGCCGGAGTAGCCGATGAGGGTGACGGGTACCGGGTGGCGCGGGTCGAAGCCGGCCTGCACCAGGGACCGCCACACCACGGCGGCCAGGCCGTAGCCGTAGGTGTCGCCGTAGCGTGGGTCGGCCGACACGAGCACCTGCATCACGTTGCGCAGGTTGATCAGCGGTGGCACCGGCAGCCACGGGGCGCGGCGGCGCAGCCGGTCGCAGCACCGCCACAGCCAGGCGGTGGCCCGCTGCGGCAGGCCACGGTTGGCCATCGCGTACGGGAACACGTCCTCGGTGATCACGAGGTCGCCCAGCAGCCGCCGCACCGCGTCGAGGGTGGCCCGCTCCCCGCTGGAGTTCTCGTCGCCGGCGAGCACCCCGATGCCCGACAGGTAGACGGCGAAGCGGCGGACCTCGGGCCGGGGCCGCACCGGCGGCGAGGGCAGCGCGCAGGTGACGTCGAGCCGTGCCCACCAGCGCAGCGACTCCAGGGGCGCCATGAGCGCCAGCCCGAGCAGCACCAGCGCCGCCACCTGCGCGGCGAGGATCACGCGGCGGCCTCCGACTCGACGGGCACGAACGGCACCCCGGCGAGCACGTCGCGGGCCTCCAGCATCGCGGGCCGGCCCGTGACGAGCGACCAGACCCGCCCGGCGACCACGCCGAGGGGGCGTCCGAGCAACCGGGAGGCGACCTGCATCAGCAGCCAGGCGAGCACGGCAGCGGCCAGCGCCCGCCACCAGCTCGTGCCCTGCAGCACGACCACGAGGTGCCACAGGCACACCGCCTGCCAGGCCTGGAGCAGGTGCCCGACGAGGATGCCGACGTGCGGCACGAACACGAGGAACCCCAGCACCGACGGCGCGAGGGCCGCGAGGGCGACGGTGACCACGTCGAGGACGGCGGCCGACCGGCCCGTGACCGGCCCCAGCACGAGCCACAGCAGCAGCGCCTGCAGCACGTGGAGGAGCAGCAGGAAGGCCGCCCCCACCAGCAGCGACGCGACGAACCGCACCCCGCGGACCCGGTTGATGAACAGGATCGCACAGTGCCCCAGCAGCGTCGACACGCCGGCCACGGCGCCGATCGCCACCGCCGCGGTGAGCGTGGGCGGGGCCGTGGCGTCCAGGGTCGCCACCGACCTCGCCGTCGTCAGCCAGTCGAGCACCGTGCCATTCTGCCCCGGCGGCCGTCCCTCGGCGAGGTGCCCCCGTGGCGTTCGCGCGCGCTGGCACGTACGAGACGGGTGCGGACCCGAGACGAGCGCCCGGCGTCGGGCCAGGCAGCACCACGGCTCCCCGGTGCGGGCTCCGGCCTCAGCCACCCCTCGGCGGGGGCGGGGCGCTCAGCCTCCCGTCGCAGGCCGAGCCGAGGCGGCTCGCCACCCTCAGCCGGTGCGCGTGCGGACGAGACCCCCCACCTCGGCCCGGGTCGCCTCTCGGCGGGGCCGGGCTCCGACGGCGGGTCAGTCCTCGGGGACGGTGGTGGCGTCGGCGGAGAAGTCACCGGTCGCCCGGGCGTGGGCGAGCCAGGTGTGGAAGATGGGCACCGGGTCGACGAGGTGCGCATGGAGCCGGTGGTAGGAGAAGCCGGTGTCCATGCGCTGCTCGTCGGCGTCGTAGTGCACCACGATCCGGGTCGGCAGCTCGGCCCCTGCGGCGCGGAAGGCGTCCATCAGGGCGACGAAGGCGCCGTGCACCTCGCCGAGCAGCCGCCGCTGCCACGGGGCCGTACGGCTCCCGACGGGGGGCGAGAGCACGTCGTCGAGCTCGTACGCCTCGACGACCCGCCCGGCCACCCCGTAGAGCGGGGCCGCGAGCCCGGACCCGGTCGGGGTCATGTAGATCCAGATGTGGTCGATGTCGTCGCGGCCCCCGGCGGCGTCCATGGCCTCCTGCAGCTGCGCCACCGTGGCCGCCTGGAACGCCTCGGCCAGCGCCGGGTCCATCACGCTCATGCGCGGCCCCCGTCGTCGGTCGCGGGCACCTCGTGCGCGCCGGGGTCGGCAGGGAAGGTGTCGGGCACAGGGGTCTCCTCTCGGTCGGGTGCTCCCAGCACACCACCACCACGGTCCCCCCGTACCGGTTCTCCACAGGGCAGCCTCGGCGGGCCCCACCCGTGGCGCGGTACCGCCCGGGGCCGGGCGACGACCCGAGGTGCCGGCCGCTCAGTCGAGGTAGTCGCGCAGCACCTGGGAGCGCGACGGGTGCCGCAGCTTCGACATGGTCTTCGACTCGATCTGGCGGATCCGCTCGCGCGTGACCCCGTAGACCTTGCCGATCTCGTCGAGCGTCTTCGGCTGCCCGTCGGTGAGCCCGAAGCGCATCGACACCACCCCGGCCTCGCGCTCCGACAACGTGTCGAGCACGTCGTGGAGCTGCTCCTGCAGCAGCGTGAAGTTGACCGCGTCAGCGGGCACGACCGCCTCGGAGTCCTCGATCAGGTCGCCGAACTCCGAGTCCCCGTCCTCGCCCAGCGGGGTGTGCAGCGAGATCGGCTCCCGGCCGTACTTCTGCACCTCCACGACCTTCTCGGGGGTCATGTCGAGCTCGTGCGCCAGCTCCTCGGGCGTGGGCTCGCGGCCCAGGTCCTGCAGCATCTGCCGCTGCACGCGGGCCAGCTTGTTGATGACCTCGACCATGTGCACCGGGATCCGGATCGTCCGGGCCTGGTCGGCCATGGCGCGGGTGATCGCCTGCTTGATCCACCAGGTCGCGTACGTGGAGAACTTGTAGCCCTTGGTGTAGTCGAACTTCTCGACCGCGCGGATCAGGCCCAGGTTGCCCTCCTGGATCAGGTCGAGGAACAGCATGCCGCGCCCGGTGTAGCGCTTGGCCAGCGACACCACGAGCCTCAGGTTCGCCTCCAGCAGATGGTTCTTGGCGCGGCGGCCGTCCTCGGCGATCCACTCGTAGTCGTCGAGGTCGCCGGCGGCGACCACCACGTCGGCATCGTTGAGCCGCTCGTCGGCGAACAGGCCGGCCTCGATGCGCTTGGCGAGCTCGACCTCCTGCTCCGCGTTGAGCAGCGCCACCTTGCCGATCTGCTTGAGGTAGTCCTTGACCGGGTCGGCGGTCGCGCCGGCGGCCATGACCTGCTGCTCGGGCTCGTCGGCGTCGTCGGCCTCCGACAAGGTGAAGCCCTCGTCCTCGACCAGCTCCTTCTCGAGCTTGGCCTCCTCGGTCGGCTTGAAGTCGCCCTCGTCGACGTCGTCGAGCGAGCGCCGCTTGCCGCCCACGGTGAGCACGAGGTCGTCGCCCTCCCGCGCGAACCGCACCTCGACCTCGGTCTGGCCCGACACCGCCTCGGCGATCGAGGGGTCGTCGACCTCGACCTCGTCGTCCAGCTCCTCGTCGGGAGCCTCGTCGAGCTCGAGCTCGACGTCGTCGACCAGGTCGCCGCCCGGCTTCGCCTTCCCCCTCGCGGCCGCCCTGCCCGTGGTGGTCTTGCCCGCGGTGGTCTTGCCGGCGGCGGTCTTGGCAGCCGTGCCCTTGGCAGTCGTGGTCTTGGCGGCCGCGGCCTTCGCCGCGGTGGTCTTCGCGGTCTTGCCGGTCGTGGCCTTGCCGGTCGTGGCCTTGCCCGTGGTCCTCGTCGAGCGGGTGGCCGGCCCCGCAGGGGTCGTGGCCGCCTCGGTCTGGGCGGCTGTCTTCGCCGCCCGGGCGGAGGAGGCCTTCGACGTCGTCCGCGCGGCCTTGCGGACCGGCGCGGCGGTCTCCCCCGGCGCCTCGGCGGCCGTACGGGCCCGCGACCGTGAGGCAGGCGTCGCGTCGGCGGCGGCCTTCGTCGTACGGGCCGCAGCGGGCGCCTCGGCGTCGGCCTTGGCGGTGCGCGTACGGCGCGGCGAAGCGGCCTCGTCGGCGGCGGCAGCAGCGGTCGGACGAGTGTTGGATCGGGGCACAGGTGACCTCTCGTCGGATGGCCGGCTGGGGAGCCGGGACGGTATTCATGTGCAGCCCATCGGCGATACGAGCGCAGGGAACACCCCGTGGATGTCAATGGGTCCAGCGGTCACTATAGCGCGCCCCGGCGGCTGCGCCAACCGGCGCGGGCCCGGTACGGTTCCCTGGTGCCGGAGCCCACGATCCCCCGCCGCGAGGTGGAGCGTCACCACCACGGCCGCCGGTGGCGCGACCCGTACGACTGGCTCCGCGACACCGACGACCCGCAGGTGCTGGCCCACCTCGCCGCCGAGAACGCTCACACCGACGAGGTCACCGCCAGCCTGGCGGCGCTGCGGCGACGCCTCTTCGACGAGGTCGCCGCCCGCACCCAGCAGACCGACATGTCGGTGCCCGAGCACACCGTCGACACCCGGGGGCGCGCCTGGTGGGTGTACGCCCGCACCCACGAGGGCCTCGACCACCCCACCTACCACCGGGCCCCCGCCGCCGGGCCGGACGACCTGCCCGACATGGCGGCCCCCGTCGCCGGCGAGCAGCTGCTGCTCGACCTCAACGCCGAGCAGGGCGAGGCGGACTTCATCGCCCTGGGCGACTTCGAGCTGAGCCCCGACGGCGACCGGTTGCTGTGGTCGGCCGACACCGTCGGCGACGAGCTCTACACCGTCCGCGTCCGCGACCTCGCCACGCTGGTCGACCGCGACCGGCTGCCCGACACCGCGGGGGCGTGCTGGCTCGGCGACGACCACCTCGTGTGGCTGGCGGCCGACGACGCGTGGCGGCCCCACCGCCTGTGGCGGCACCGGCTCGGCACCGACCCCGACGACGACGTGCTCGTGGCCGACGAGCCCGACGAGCGGTTCTGGCTCGGCGCCGACACCTCCCGCGACCGGCGCTGGCTCGTGGTGACCGCCGCCAGCAAGACGGCCACCGAGCAGCGGCTGCTGCCGCTCGACGACCCGTACGCCGAGCCGTGGGTGGTGTGCCCCCGCACGGAAGGGCTGGAGTACGACGTCGAGCCGGCCGGCGACCGGCTGCTCGTGCTCCACAACGCCACCTGCGCCGACTTCGAGCTGGCCGAGGCGCCGCTGGCCCCGTCGACGCCCGGCGACTGGCGGGTGGTCGTGCCCGGTGAGGAGGGGCGGCGGCTGCTGGGCATCGACGCCTACGCCCGGTGGGTGGTCGTCACCCGCCGCGTCGACGGGGTGCCGCGCACGTTCGTGCACGCCCGCGACGAGCATGGCGACCTCGGGCCCGCGACCGACGTGGCGGCACCCGGACCGCTCACCGTCGTGACCGCCGGCGACGCCGACGCCTGGGACACCGACCGGGTCCGGCTGGAGACCGAGTCCTACACGTCGCCCCCGACCGTCACCGAGCTGCGCCTCGACACCGGCGCCGTCCGCGAGCTGCGCCGCCAGGTGGTGCGCCCCGACCCGGAGGGTCGAGCGTACGACCCCGCCGCCTACCGGGAGACCCGCACCTGGGCGACCGCCCCCGACGGTGCCGCCGTGCCCGTCTCGGTCGTCGCCCGCGCCGACGTCACCGGCTGCGCCCCGTGCCTGGTCTACGCCTACGGCGCGTACGAGACCAGCCTCGACCCAGGGTTCTCGGTGTCGCGCCTCAGCCTGCTCGACCGGGGCGTGGTGGTGGCGTACGCGCACGTGCGCGGCGGCGGCGAGCTGGGGCGGGCCTGGTACGAGGCGGGGCGGCGCGAGCGCAAGCCCACCACGTTCACCGACCTGGTCGCCTGCGTCGAGCACCTGGTCGCCACCGGCGTGG
>JBHAES010000165.1:0-5906 GCA_041855725.1 Actinomycetota bacterium | reverse complement strand
TGGCAGCGGTGCTGGTGCTCGTCGCGCTGCCGCGGCTGAAGCAGGCCCGCCGCATCAAGCCAGCCATCGACGACTTCACCCAGCACCTCGCCGGCACCGCCGACCTCGCCAAGGGCGCCGTCGAGACCGGCCTGCGCAAGGTCGACGGGCTCACCGGGGGCGACCGCGCCGAGATCCCGTCCGCCTGAGCGCCCTCACCCGCGCGCCGGACCCAGCCGCAGCACCCGCGACTCCCACGCCCGCAGCACGCCGGCGTCACCGGCGCCGTGGGTGCCGAGCAGCAGCTCCGCGTCGTCGGACGCCGGCAGCCCGTCGGGCAGGGTCACGTCGGCCGACGACAGGTTCGCCAGCACCAGCAGCGTCTCGTCACCGAGGGTACGGGTGTAGCAGAACAGCTGCTCGTGGTCGGCCAGCAGCAGGGCGAACCGGCCCTCGCGCACCACCTCGAGCTCGTGGCGCAGCGCGATGAGCGCCTTGTAGTGGTGGTAGACCGACCCGGGGTCGGCGACCGCAGCCGCGACGTTCACCGTGGCGTGGTCGGGGTGGACGGCGAGCCACGGCTCCCCCGTGGTGAACCCGGCGTGCGGCGAGTCGTCCCACAGCATCGGCGTCCGGGCGTTGTCGCGCGACCGGGCCCGCAGCGCCGCGACCGCGTGCTCGGCGGGCAGCCCCGAGGCGACGGCCGCGTCGTACCAGCGCAGCGACTCGATGTCACGGAAGTCGTCACGGGCGGTGAACGGGTGGTTGGGCATGCCGATCTCTTCGCCCTGGTACACGTACGGGGTGCCCTTGAGCAGGTGCAGCACGGTGCCGAGGGTCTTGGCAGACGCCACCCGGTGCTGCGGCGAGTCGTCGCCGAACCTGGACACGACGCGCGGCTGGTCGTGGTTGTCCCAGTAGAGGGAGTTCCAGCCCTCGTCGGCCAGCCCGTCCTGCCAACGGCGGATGTTCTCCTTCAGGTCGGGCAGGTGCAGCGGCCGGACGTCGAAGCGGCCCTGCGGGCCGGAGTCGAGCGACATGTGCTCGAAGTGGAACACCATCGACAGGAAACCTGCCTCGGCGTCGGTGTAGGCACGAGCCGTGTCGACGTCGATCGCGATGCACTCGCCCACCGTGAGCAGGTTGCGCCCGGCCAGCACCTCGCGCTTCATCTCGCCGAGGAACTCGCTCATCCGAGGCCCGTCGGCGATCAGGGTCGGGTCGTAGCACAGCCCGGTCCCGGGGGTCTCGGGGCCGTCGGCGAGCGGGTCGGGCTTGGAGATCAGGTTGATCACGTCCATCCGGAACCCGTCGATGCCCCGGTCGACCCACCAGCGCATCATGTCGTAGACGGCCTCGCGCACGGCCGGGTTCTCCCAGTTGAGGTCGGGCTGCTTGCGGCTGAACAGGTGCAGGTAGTACTCGCCGCTGCGCTCGTCGTGCTCCCAGCCGGGACCTGTGAAGAACGATCCCCAGTTGTAGGGCTCGGCGCCCGGCTCCCCCGGCGTACGACCAGGGCGGGCGGGCCGCCACCAGTACCAGTCGCGCCGCGGCGAGGCCGGGTCACGGGACTCGACGAACCACGGGTGCTCGTCGGAGGTGTGGTTGACGACGAGGTCCATGACGAGCTTCATGCCGCGGGCGTGGAGCCCGGCGACGAGCTCGTCGAGGTCGGCGA
Organism: Actinomycetota bacterium; assembly: GCA_041855725.1. Classification (GTDB taxonomy): domain Bacteria; phylum Actinomycetota; class Actinomycetes; order Propionibacteriales; family Propionibacteriaceae; genus JBHAES01. Next base: position 4,249 of record JBHAES010000165.1, on the reverse strand, counting down.
GGGTGCCGAACGACGGGTCGATGTCGCGGTAGTCGGAGATGTCGTAGCCGTTGTCGTCCATCGGCGAGCGGTAGACGGGGCTCAGCCACACCACGTCGACGCCGAGGTCGGCGATGTGGTCGAGGTGGTCGATGATGCCGCGCAGGTCGCCGACGCCGTCACCGTCGGAGTCGGCGAAGGAGCGCGGGTAGACCTGGTAGACGACGGCGCTCCTCCACCAGTCGTCGGGGCGGGCGGTGCGGGCGGCGTCGGCGGCGGTCGGCATAGGCTCATCCAACCAGGTGCGCGGGCCGTCCGGGAACCAGGGGCGAGCCTGCGCGGGACCTGGCGCTCGGGGGCACCGGTCGAGGTCGGCTCCCGGCCCGGTGCGCGACCTGCTCGCCGTTCAGGTCGTCGCCGTCCGCGGGGTGCGACCTGAGCTGCCCAGGTGCCGCCGGCGTACGCGGCTGCGCCCAGCCCGACCATGGCGACGAAGGTTGCCACGGCCGGCGGCAGGGCCGAGCCGATGGCTGCGCCCCCGCGGTCTGCACGATCAGGCAGCCTGGGGCTCCGCGACCGTCGGCGTCGCCGAACCTGGTCTCCGCCGAGCCGAGCGTCAGGTGCCGGGTCCCGAGCCGAGGAAGCGGCGCGGGACGTCCACCACGCGGTCGCGAGGCCACGGCCGCTGCCACCCGCCGACGGTGAGCACGGCGTCGAGCACGTACGCGGTGAACCCCCACACGTACAGGTCGTCGTAGGTGAACCCGGGGCCCGTCCGGTCGACCCCGGGCAGCCGCCACGACGTGCGGCGCGCCGGGTCGGCGAGGTGGGCGAGCGGCACCCGGCGCACCGACGCGACCTCGGCCGGGTCGGGCGCCAGGGGCGCGGTGCCGTCCCACCAGCCCACGACCGCGTGCACGTGGAACCGGGTCGCCCAGACGAGAGCCGACGGCAGCCGGCCCAGCACGCTCACCTCGGCCGCCGGCAGCCCGATCTCCTCGTGGGTCTCGCGCAGCGCCGTCGCCTCCGGGCCGGGGTCGGCCGGGTCGACCGCCCCGCCGGGGAACGCGACCTGGCCGGCGTGCTTGCGCAGCGTCCGGGCCCGTTCGATGAGCACCACGTCGGGCAGCGGCGACAGCAGCACGAGCACCGCGGCCTCGCGGCTCGTGCCGAGCTCGGCCTCGTCGAACCGGCGCCGGGCGAACGCCTCCGCCAGGTGGGGCGCCGTCAGCCCGGTCGCCACCCGGGTGAGGGTCGCCGGCGTCGCACGGGGGGTGCCGGTCACACCGTCACCCGGAGGTGCTCGGCGGCGGGGCGCGGCACGCCGGTCACCGTCTCGGCTCGCGGACGAGGGCGGCGGCCTTGGTCGGGTCGGTCTCGCCGGCGCCGTACGAGGGGCACAGCCGCGGCAGCGGGCAGGCGCCGCAGGCCGGGCGGCGGGCGTGGCAGCGGCGGCGGCCGTGCCAGATCACCCGGTGGCTGACGGCGGTCCACTCGCGGCGAGGGAACAGGGAGGCGACGTCGGCCTCGACCACGACCGGGTCGTCGGACGTGGTCCACCCGAAGCGCTTCGCGAGCCGCAGCAGGTGGGTGTCGGTGGTGACGCCGGGCACCCCGAACGCGTCGCCGAGCACCACGTTGGCGGTCTTGCGGCCCACCCCTGGCAGGGTGACGAGGTCCGCCAAGCGACCAGGCACCTCGCCGCCGAAGCGGGCCACGAGCTGGGCGCCGAGGCTGAGCAGCCGGTCGGTCTTGGCACGGAAGAAGCCGGTGGGGTGCACGAGCTCTTCCAGCTCGGCCCGGTCGGCGCCGGCGAGGGCGTGGGCGTCGGGGTAGCGGCGGAACAGCTGCGGGGTCACCTCGTTGACGCGCCGGTCGGTCGACTGGGCCGACAGGATCGTGGACACCAGCAGCTCGTACGGGTCCCGGAAGTCCAGCTCGCAGCGGGCATCGGGATAGGTCTGGGCCAGCGCCCGGTCGATGCGTCGCGCCCGCCGGACGAGCGCGAGGCGGCTCTCCTCCTCCACGCCGCCCACCCTATGTCGCCGGAGCGCAGCCCGACCCGGTAGTATCCGCGGCACGGAACCCGGCGGCGAGGGAGGTGGGGCATGACCGGTGCTCGCCGCGCCCTCGTCCCCACGGCGGCGGAGGGCTGAGCGCGTGCGCACCCTCGTCATCATGCCGGCCTGGAACGAGGCCGCCGTCATCGCCGCCACCATCGCTGAGGTGCGCCGCGTCGAGCCGGACGTCGACGTGCTCGTGGTCGACGACGGCTCCACCGACGGCACCCCCGCGGTCGCCCGCGCCGCGGGCGCCCTGGTGATGGAGCTGCCCTACCACCTCGGCGTGGGCGGCGCGATGCGCACCGCCTACAAGTACGCGCTGCGGGAGGGGTACGACCAGGCGATCCAGGTCGACTCCGACGGCCAGCACGACCCGCGCGAGATCGCCCACGTGCTCGAGGGGCTGCAGCGGGCCGACATCTCCATCGGCGCCCGGTTCGCCGGACGGGGCAGCTACACGGCCCGTGGCCCCCGCTGGTGGGCGATGCGGCTGCTGTCGAGCACCCTGTCGCGCCTGGCGAGGACGCGGCTCACCGACGTCACGTCGGGGTTCCGGGCCGCCAACCGGCGTGCCATCGAGCAGTACTCGCGGTACTTCCCCGCCGAGTACCTGGGCGACACCATCGACTCGCTCACCGCCGCGCTCAAGGCGGGCCTCACCGTCACCCAGGTGCCGGTGGAGATGCGGCCCCGGCAGGGTGGCCGTCCCAGCCACGACGTGTGGAAGTCGGCGGTCTACCTGATGCGGTCGCTGTTCGCCCTGCTGCTCGCCCTGAGCCGCCGGGGGCCGAGGAGGAGCAGGTGACCGTCATGAACCTCGTCGTGCTCGTCGTGCTGCTGCTGGGCGGCGGCTGGCTGGTGCACCTGGTGCGGCGCGGCCGGCTGCGCGAGAAGTACGTGGGGCTGTGGCTCACCATCATCGTCGGCACCGTCGTGCTCGCCGTCTACCCGGGCCTGCTGGAGCTGGCGGCCCGGCTGCTCGGGTTCCAGCTGCCGTCGAACCTGCTGTTCCTCGTGGCCATCGTGCTGCTGCTGGGCGTGTGCCTGCACCTGTCGCTGGAGGTGTCCGGCCTCGAGGACGAGACCCGGGTGCTCGCCGAGGAGGTGGCGCTGCTCACCCTGCGCGTCGGCCGTCTCGCCGAGGCCGCGGGCGGCGAAGGTGCCGGGGCCGCCGAGGCACCCGACGGTGAGCCCGAGGCAGGTCCGGCGACGGCCTCCGACGACGCCGGCTGACCGCGTCGTCGAAGAGGCGTCCCTGACTCCACCCTGACGGCGGCCGACGGCACCCGGCGGCGTCGGTAGGGTGACGCCATGACCAAGTGGGAGTACGTGACCGTGCCGCTGCTGATCCATGCGACCAAGCAGATCCTCGACACCTGGGGCCAGGACGGGTGGGAGCTCGTGACCGTGCTGCCGGGCCCCAACCCCGACAGCCTCGTGGCCTACCTCAAGCGCCCGCTCCAGGGATGACCGGCACCGACCAGGGCGGGCCGACGCCCGACCCCGCGACCCCGTCGCAGCGGCTGGCCGGGCTCGGCCTCGAGCTGCCGCCGGTCGCCGCGCCGGTCGCAGCCTACGTGCCGGCCGCCCGGGTGGGCGACCAGGTCTGGACCTCGGGGCAGCTGCCGTTCGTCGACGGCGCCCTGCTCGCCACCGGCAAGGTCGGGGCGCAGGTGACGCCCGAGGTGGCGCGGGAGGCGGCCCGTACGGCGGCCCTCAACGGGCTGGCCGCGGCCGCGGCGGTGGCGGGCGGCCTCGACCGCGTCACCGGCGTCGTGAAGGTGGTGGTGTACGTGGCGAGCGACCCGTCGTTCACGGCCCAGCCGAAGGTCGCCGACGGTGCCAGCGAGCTGCTGCGCGCCGTGCTCGGCGAGGCGGGCAGCCACGTGCGCAGCGCGGTCGGGGTGGCGGCGCTGCCGCTCGACGCGCCCGTCGAGGTCGAGCTCGTCGTCACCGTCTGACAGCCACCGAAGGAGCACCATGCAGCCCTGCCGGACGTGCGGCGCGCTCGTCGACTGGACCGTCGAGGTGTGCCCGTCGTGCGGCGTCCCCGTACGGGAACCGCAGGCCGGCCCCATGGTCGACCGGGTGCCGACGTTCCAGCAGCCGGACCCCGACCTGCACGCGTCGGGGCCCGCGCCCGCGCCGCAGTTCGACGGTCCCCCGCCATCGGCGCCGGGCCGTGCCGCCCGCCCGGCGCCGGCCGG
>JBHAES010000164.1:0-8510 GCA_041855725.1 Actinomycetota bacterium | reverse complement strand
CCCTTGTAGATCCAGACCTTCACGCCGATGCGACCGAAGGTGGTCTTGGCCTCGTAGAAGCCGTAGTCGATGTCGGCGCGCAGGGTGTGCAGCGGCACGCGGCCCTCGCGGTAGAACTCCGACCGGCTCATCTCGGCGCCGCCGAGACGGCCCGAGCACTGGATCCGGATGCCCTGGGCGCCCGACCGCATGGCGGTCTGCTGCGCCTTGCGCATCGCGCGGCGGAACGCCACGCGGGCGCCGAGCTGCTCGGCGACGCCCTGCGCCACGAGCTGCGCGTCGATCTCGGGGTTCTTCACCTCGAGGATGTTGAGCTGCACCTGCTTGCCGGTGAGCTTCTCGAGCTGGGTGCGCACCTTCTCGGCCTCGGCGCCGTTGCGGCCGATGACGATGCCCGGCCGGGCGGCGTGGAGGTAGATGGTGACGCGGCCGCTGCGGCGCTCGATCTCGACCGAGCTCACGCCGGCCCGCTCGAGGGTCTTGCGCAGGTAGCTGCGGATCTTCACGTCCTCGCCGATGTAGGCGGCGTACTGCTTGTCGGCGAACCACCGGGTCTTGTGGTCGGTGGTGATGCCCAGGCGGAAGCCGTGCGGGTTGATCTTCTGGCCCATGCTCAGGCTCCCTTCTTCGCCGTCTTCTTGGTGGCCTTGGCCTTCGGCAGCTCCACGTCGGGGTGCGGCTCGACGACCACCGTGATGTGGCTGGCCCGCTTGAGGATCCGCGACGCCGAGCCCTTGGCCCGGGGGCGGATGCGCCGCAGGGTCACGCCCTCGTCGACGAACGCCTTGCTGATGTAGAGGTCCTCGATGCGCAGCTTGTCGACGTTCTCGGCGTTGGCCGCGGCCGAGGCCACCACCTTGTAGACGGGCTCGCTCGCCGCCTGGGGGGCGAACTGGAGCACGGTGAGCGCCTCGACGACGTCCATGCCGCGGACGAGATCGACGACGCGGCGGACCTTCATGGGCGTCATGCGCACGTGGCGGGCGATCGCGTACGAACCGGGCCGGTCGCCCAGCAGGTTCTCGCGCCGCTTGTTGGTTGCAGTCATGTCCTCTTCCCTGTCGTCAGCGCCGGCGCGCCTTCTTGTCGTCCTTCACGTGACCCCGGAAGGTGCGCGTGGGGGCGAACTCGCCGAGCTTGTGGCCGATCATCGACTCGGTGACGAACACCGGGACGTGCTTGCGACCGTCGTGCACCGCGATGGTGTGCCCGAGCATGTCGGGGACGATCATCGAGCGGCGCGACCAGGTCTTGATGACCTGCTTGGTGCCCTTCTGGTTCTGGGCGTCCACCTTCTTGCTCAGGTGGTCGTCGACGAAGGGACCCTTCTTCAGGCTGCGTGGCATCGTTCCTCAGTCTCCTGGTCAGCGCTTCTTGCCGGTCTTGCGGCGACGGATGATGAGCCGGCTGGACGCCTTGTTCTTGTCACGGGTGCGGCCCTCGGGCTTGCCCCACGGCGAGACCGGGTGACGGCCGCCGGAGGTGCGACCCTCGCCACCGCCGTGCGGGTGATCGATCGGGTTCATGACCACGCCGCGGACGGTGGGGCGCACGCCCTTCCACCGCATGCGGCCGGCCTTGCCCCAGTTGATGTTCGACTGCTCGGCGTTGCCCACCTCGCCGACGGTCGCGCGGCAGCGGACGTCGACCATGCGCATCTCGCCCGACGGCATGCGCAGCGTGGCCATCTTGCCCTCGCGCGCCACCAGCTGGATCGAGGCGCCGGCCGAGCGGCCGAGCTTGGCGCCGCCGCCGGGGCGCAGCTCCACGGCGTGCACCGTGGTGCCCACGGGGATGTTGCGCAGCGGCAAGTTGTTGCCGGGCTGGATGTCGGCACCCTCACCGGACTCGACCTTGGCGCCCTGGCCCAGGTCCTTCGGCGCGATGATGTAGCGCTTCTCGCCGTCGGCGTAGTGCAGCAGGGCGATGCGGGCCGTGCGGTTGGGGTCGTACTCGATGTGGGCGACCTTGGCCGGCACGCCGTCCTTGTCGTAGCGACGGAAGTCGATGATGCGGTAGGCCTGCTTGTGGCCGCCGCCGATGTGGCGGGTGGTGATGCGACCCTGGTTGTTGCGACCGCCGGTCTTCGACTTCGGGGCGGTGAGCGACTTCTCGGGCGTGGCGCGGGTCACCTCGACGAAGTCGGCGACGCTCGACCCGCGACGGCCGGGGGTCGTCGGCTTGAACTTGCGGATACCCATGGTTCCTTCCCTCGCCTCAGCCGGCCTGGCCGAACAGGTCGATGCGCTGGCCGTCGGCGACGGTCACGATCGCCCGCTTGGTGTCGGGCCGCTTGCCGGTGCCATAGCGCGTACGACGGCGCTTGCCCTGGCGGTTGATCGTGTTGACGCTGACCACCTTCACGTCGAAGACCTTCTCGACGGCGATCTTGATCTCGGTCTTGTTGGCACCCGGCGCGACGAGGAACGTGTACTTGTTCTCGTCGAGCAGCGCGTAGCTCTTCTCGCTCACCACGGGGGCGAGCAGCACGTCGCGGTGGTCGCGGATCTTGACGGGGTTGCTCACTTCGCGTCCTCCTCGTCGGCCGCCTCAGCCTTGGCGCTCTTCTTGGCGGCGGGCTTCTTCGGCGCGGGCTCGTCGTCGGCCGCCTCGGCCGCGGGCTCGTCGGCCTCGGCGGAGGTGGCGACCGCCTTGAGGGCCTTGCCGCTGGGCGGGCCCTCGACGAAGGCGTCGAAGGCGGCCTTGGTGAACACCACGGTCTCGTTGACGAGCACGTCGTAGACGTTGAGCTGGTCGACGGCGAGGGCGTGCACGTGGGCCACGTTGCGCAGCGACATCCAGGCCACGTCCTCGTCGCGGCTCAGCACCACGATGATCGAGCGGGTGTCGCCGCAGGCCTCGAGCGCGGTGAGCGCGGCCTTGGTGGACGGGGTCTCGGCGTCGATGATCGAGTCGAGCACGAACAGGCGGCCGTCACGCACCCGGTCCGACAGCACCCCGCGCAGGGCGGCGGCGATCATCTTCTTGGGGGTGCGCTGGGCGTAGGAGCGCGGCTGGGGGCCGTGGACGGTGCCGCCACCGGTCCACTGCGGGGCGCGGCGCGAGCCCTGGCGGGCGCGGCCCGTGCCCTTCTGGCGCCACGGCTTCTGGCCGCCGCCGGAGACCTGGCCCCGGGTCTTCGTGGCGTGGGTGCCCTGGCGGGCGGCGGCCTGCTGGGCCACCACGACCTGGTGGATCAGCGGCACGTTGGTCTGCACGTCGAACAGGTGCGCCGGCAGGTCGGCCTTGCTCTTCGCGGTGCCGTCGGCACCGAGCACGTCGATGGTCAGCTTCTCGCTCATGCCACGTCACCCTTCTTCGCGGCGGTGCGGATCACGACGAGCGAGCCCTTGTTGCCGGGGACCGCACCCTTGATGAGGATGAGGCCGCGCTCGGCGTCGACCGCGTGCACCGTCAGGTTCTGGATGGTCTTCTTGGCCACGCCCATGCGGCCGGCCATGCGCATGCCCTTGAAGATCTTGGAGGGCGTGGACGACTGGCCGATCGAGCCGGGCGAGCGGTGCTTGCGGTGCACACCGTGGGAGGCGCCGAGGCCGCCGAAGCCGTGCCGCTTCATGACGCCCGCGGTGCCCTTGCCCTTGGTGACGCCGGTCACGTCGACGACGTCGGCGGCCGCGAACACGTCGCTGCCGATCTCCTGACCGAGCGTGTACTCCGACGCGTCGGCGGTGCGGAGCTCGAGCAGGTGCTTGCGCGGGGTGACACCGGCCTTCTCGAAGTGACCGGCGGCGGGCTTGGTCACCTTCTTGGGCTTCACGGCGCCGAAGCCGAGCTGGACGGCCGAGTAGCCGTCGGTCTGCGGGGTCCGGACCTGCGTGACCACGCACGGGCCGGCCTGGATCACGGTCACAGGCACGAGGCGGTTGTTCTCGTCCCAGAGCTGGGTCATGCCGAGCTTGGTGCCCAGGATGCCCTTCACCTTGCGTTCGTTCGTCATGGCAGCGGACCTCACGAAAGCTTGATCTCGATGTCGACGCCCGCCGGCAGGTCGATCCGCATGAGGGATTCGACGATCTTGGGCGTCGGGTCGATGATGTCGATGAGCCGCTTGTGGGTGCGCATCTCGAAGTGCTCGCGGCTGTCCTTGTCCTTGTGGGGCGAACGGATCACGCAGAACACGTTCTTCTCCGTCGGCAGAGGCACCGGCCCCGCGACCTTCGCACCACTGCGGGTCACGGTGTCGACGATCTTGCGCGCCGACGAGTCGATGACCTCATGGTCGTAGGCTCTGAGCCTGATGCGGATCTTCTGTCCCGCCACTGTCGTATCCCTCTCGTCTGCTCGTCCGGCCCCGGCCGGCTTCGCCCACGGTCACCCACGCTGGGATCCCGCTTGTCGCCCCGACCCCCGCGGTCGGGCGTGTCGTCCGTCAGGCCGCACCACACCTCTGAGGAGATGTCGTGGTTGGCCTGGGGTCCGATGGCCGGGTCTCCTGGTTCGGCTGAGGCACGCTCGCGCGACCGCAGCCCCGGCGACCCGTCGGGGCAACCCGTCGATTCTGTCACGGCTGCCCGACCTCGATCAAGTCGAGCCCCCGCCCGCGACGTCCCCGGGGCGTGGCGTCCAGGCCCCACCCCGACGGCCGCCACGGCGGGGACGGCCGAGGCGGGGACCGGGCTAGGATCGAGCGGTGAACGACGACCCGCTGCACGACCAGCGCGCCGAGGTCCTCTCCCGGCTGCACTCCGCCGCGGCCGCCGGCACCCTCGCGCACGACATCGCCATGAGCCGTATCCGCCGCGCCGAGCAGGCGACCACCGCCGACGAGCTCGACGTCCTCGTCGCCGGCCTCGACGCCGGGCCCGCCCCGCTCCCGGTGACGGTCGAGCCGTACCCGGTCGCGACCGCTGCGGCGCCCGTGACGGCCGACCCGGGGTCGAGTGCCTCCAGCCGCATCGTCTACCGCGCCGGCTGGCGCAACCTCGTCAAGCAGGGCCGCTGGAAGGTGCCCGCCTTCCTGGCCGTCGAGCCGGGCTACAGCAACGTCGTCCTCGACTTCATGATGGCGACCTGCGACACGTCGGTGATCGACATCCTCATCCGAGAGAGCTATGGCTGGACGAAGCTGATCGTGCCTCGAGGCTGGTGGGTCACGGCTCACGACCTCAGCCTCGGCACCGGGCACCTGGGCCACCACGTCGGCGACGAGGACGCCGAGCCCGGCCAGCCCCGGCTGGTCGTCCACGGCAGCCTGGGCTTCGGCTACTGCACGATCCGCCACCAGAAGCCCCGCGACCGGCGCCGCCTGGAGCGCTACCTGGCCAAGAACCGCGCCGAGCTGGAGGCCTGAGGCTAGGTACCACCCGCCGCTGCGGCGACCCACCCGTCGGTCCCGGCAGGACCAGCCGAGGCCCGCCTACACGGTGGCGCGCAAGGACGCGATGCGGGCGAGCACCGAGTCGCGTCCGAGCAGCTCGATCGACTCGAACAGCGGCGGCGACACCCGCTGGCCGGACACCGCCACCCGCAGCGCGCTGAACGCTACCCGCGGCTTGAGGCCGAGCCCGTCGACGAGCGCGGCACGCAGCGCGGCCTCGATCGCCGGCGCGGTCCACGCGTCCAGGGCATTCAACGCCTCGGCCGCCGCGTCGAGCACGGCCGGCGCGTCCGGCGTGAGCTGGGCCCGGGCGTCGTCGGCCACCACGAGGTCGGCGTCGGCCACCAGCAGCGAGCCGAGCCACGGCAGGGCGTCGCCCAGGCGCGTCAGCCGCTCCCGGACGAGCGGCACCGCCCGGCGGATGAGGTCGGCGTGGGCGTCGGTGAGGTCCGGGCGCTGGTACGCGCGGATGTGGGCGACCAGCCGCTCGCCGAGCTCGGCCTCGTCGAGGTGGCGGATGTAGTGGCCGTTGAGCCAGGTGAGCTTCTCGACGTCGAAGACGGGGCCCACCGTGTTGACCCGCGAGAAGTCGAAGCCGGCCACGAAGTCCTCGAACGTCTGCACCTCGGACTCGCCCTCGGCGACGGGGTAGCCGAGCAGCTGCAGGAAGTTGCGCAGGGCCTCGGGCAGGTAGCCCTCCTCGCGGAACCACAGCAGCCGGGCGGCGGGGTTCTTGCGCTTGCTGATCTTCGACCGGTCCGCGTTGCGCAGCAGCGGCATGTGGGCGAAGGCGGGCGCGTCCCAGCCGAGCCACCGGTAGAGCTGCAGGTGCTTGGGCGTCGACGAGATCCACTCCTCGCCCCGGACGACGTGGGTGATGCCCATGAGGTGGTCGTCCACCACCACCGCGAGGTGGTAGGTGGGGAACCCGTCGGCCTTGAGGATCACCTGGTCGTCGGGGCGGGGCGCGCTGACCCGGCCGCGGACGAGGTCGTCGAACTCGAGCGGCACGTCGTCGGGCACGAGCATCCGGACGACGGGGGTCTCGCTGAAGCCCGGCAGCGCGGCGCGCTCCTCGCGGGTCTTGCCGAGGCACAGCCGGTCGTAGCCGGTGACCGCCAGCTTCTGCTGCTCCTGCTCCTTGCGGAGGGCCGTGAGCCGCTCGGGCGAGCACCAGCAGTGGTAGGCGTGGCCGTCGGCGAGCAGCTGCGCCACGTACGGGGCGTACGTGTCGAGCCGCTCCGACTGCCGGTAGGGGCCGTACGGGCCGCCGACGTCGGGCCCCTCGTCCCACGCCAGCCCGAGCCAGGCGAGGGCGTCGAAGACCTGCCGCTGCGAGTCGGCCACGAACCGGGCCCGGTCGGTGTCCTCGATCCGCAGCACGAACGCGCCGCCGGTGCGCCTGGCCCAGGCCAGGTTGAACAGGGACATGTAGGCGGTGCCCACGTGCGGGTCGCCGGTGGGCGACGGGGCGACGCGGACGCGGGCAGGCAGCAGGTCGGTCACAGCGGCGAGCCTACCGGCAGCCGTCGGCGAGGTGACGGCCGCGAACCGGGGCGAGGAGTGTCAGCGGGCTGCGCTAGCGTTCAGCCCATGACCGAGGCCGCCAACGACTTCATCCGCGACGCCGTCCGCCGAGACAACGAGCAGGGCACCTACCGCGGCCGGGTGCAGACCCGCTTCCCACCCGAGCCCAACGGCTACCTGCACATCGGGCACGCCAAGGCGATCGTGACCGACTTCTCGGTGGCGCTCGACTTCGACGGCACCTGCAACCTGCGCTTCGACGACACGAACCCCGACACCGAGGAGACCGAGTACGTCGACGCCATCGTCTCCGACATCGCGTGGCTGGGCTACGAGCCGGCGGCGATCTTCTACGCCTCCGACTACTTCGAGAAGCTGTACGAGTGGGCCGAGGTGCTGGTGCGCGAGGGCCTCGCCTACGTCGACGACCAGGACGGCGACACCATCTCGGCGCAGCGCGGCGGCTACGGCCGGCCGGGGGTCGAGTCGCCCTACCGCGACCGCTCCCCCGCCGAGAACCTCGACCTGCTGCGGCGCATGCGGGCCGGGGAGTTCCCCGACGGGTCGCGGGTGCTGCGGGCGAAGGTCGACATGCAGCACGAGAACATGCAGATGCGCGACCCGGTGATGTACCGCATCCGGCACTCGCCCCACCACCGCACGGGCGACGCCTGGTGCCTCTACCCCACCTATGACTGGGCCCACGGGCAGTCCGACGCCATCGAGGGGGTCACCCACTCGTTGTGCACGCTCGAGTTCGACTCCCACCGGGTGCTCTACGACTGGTTCCTCGACCACCTGCCGCTGCCCTACGACCAGCCGCGGCAGATCGAGTTCGCGCGCCTCGAGCTCACCCACACCGTCACCTCCAAGCGCCGGCTGCGGTCGCTGGTCGACGACGGCGTGGTCGACGGGTGGGACGACCCGCGCATGCCCACGCTGCAGGGGCTGCGGCGGCGCGGCTACCCGGCCGAGGCGATCGTGGCGTTCTGCCGCGACGTGGGCACCACCCGCACCAACTCGCGGCAGTCGATCGAGAACCTCGAGGCCTACGTGCGGCGGGCGCTGAACCTGACCGCCCAGCGCCGCATGGCGGTGCTGCGGCCGCTCAAGGTCGTGGTCACGAACTGGCCCGAGGGCCAGGTCGACACGTTCGAGGTCGCCAACAACCCGGAGGACCCCTCCGACGGGGTGCGTCAGGTGGCGTTCACCGGCGAGCTGTGGATCGAGGCTGACGACTTCGCCGAGGTGCCGCCGCCGAAGTTCTTCCGGCTGTCACCCGGGGTCGAGGTGCGGCTGCGCGGCGCCTACCTCGTCCGGTGCACCGGCGTGGTCAAGGACGAGGCGGGCGAGATCGTGCAGGTCGACGTCACCTACGACCCTGAGACCCGTGGCGGCAGCGCCCCCGACGGGCGCAAGGTGCGCTCGACGATGCACTGGGTCTCGGCGGCGCACGCCGTCGACCTCGAGGTCGCCCTCTACGACCGGCTGTTCTCGGCGGCCAACCCCGGCGAGCGCACGGGCGAGCCGCTCGACGACCTGAACCCCGACTCCCGCGAGCTGGTGGCCGCCAAGGGCGAGGCGGCGCTGGCCGCCACGGCCCCCGGCGAGGTGGTGCAGTTCGAGCGGCTCGGCTACTTCGCCT
>JBHAES010000163.1:0-7544 GCA_041855725.1 Actinomycetota bacterium | reverse complement strand
TCCTGGGAGCAGCACCTGTCATGAGCCGACCCAAGCCGATCTCCGGTTTCCCCGAGCTGTTGCCGGCCCAGCGCGCCGTCGAGCTGCACGTGCTCGACGTGCTGCGGCGCACCTTCGAGCTGCACGGCTTCGCCAACGTGGAGACCCGGGCGCTGGAGCCGATGGCGCAGCTGGCCCGCAAGGGCGAGATCGACAAGGAGGTGTACGTCGTCCGCCGGCTCCACGCCGCCGAGGGCGAGCCGTCGGCCGACGAGCTGGGGCTGCACTTCGACCTCACGGTGCCGTTCGCCCGCTACGTGCTGGAGCACGCCGGCCGCCTCGTGTTCCCCTTCCGCCGCTACCAGGTGCAGAAGGTGTGGCGCGGCGAGCGGCCGCAGGAGGGCCGCTACCGCGAGTTCACCCAGGCCGACATCGACATCGTGGGTCAGGACCGCCTCGCCGCCCACCACGACGTCGAGATCCCGCTCGTCATGCTGGAGGCGCTGGAGCGGCTGCACACCGACCTCGGGCTGCCGCCGGCGCTGATGCGGGTGAACAACCGGCAGCTCTCGCAGGGCTTCTACACCGGGCTCGGCGTCGCCGACCCGGCCGCCGTGCTGCAGCGGGTCGACAAGCTGGAGAAGATCGGCCCCGACAAGGTGACCGCCCTGCTCACCGACGAGTGCGGCCTCACCCGCGAGCAGGCGGCGAAGGTGGTGGCGCTGGCCCAGATCTCGTCGGCGGACGCGTCGTTCGTCGACCGGGTGCGGGCGCTGGGCGTGTCGTCGCCCACCCTCGACGCGGGGCTGGAGCTGCTCGCCGACGTGGTCACCACCGCGGCCCGCCACGTGCCGGGCCGGCTCGTGGCCGACCTGTCGATCGCCCGCGGCCTCGACTACTACACCGGCACCGTCTACGAGACCGCGCTGCGCGGGCACGAGTCGATGGGGTCGATCTCGTCGGGCGGGCGCTACGACTCCCTCGCCTCCGACGGCACCACCACCTTCCCCGGCGTCGGGGTCTCGCTCGGCGTCACCCGGCTCCTGGTGCCGCTGCTGGGCAAGGGCCGGCTGGTCGCGTCACGCCCGGTGCCCACGTGCGTGCTGGTCGCGGTCACCGACGAGGCCTCCCGAGCCGAGGCGGTCGAGGTCGCCGCGGCGTTGCGGGCCCGCGGCATCCCCACCGAGGTCGCGCCGTCGGCCGACCGGTTCGGCCGCCAGATCCGTCACGCGGACCGCCGCGGCATCCCGTACGTGTGGTTCGGGGGCACCGCGGGAGAGGTCAAGGACATCCGGTCCGGCGAGCAGGTGCCCGCCTCGGCCGCCACCTGGCTCCCGCCGGCCGACGACCTCGCCGTGCAGGTCTTGGGCGCCTGGGACTGAGTCGCTCCGTACGATGGCGCCATGAGCATCGAGCTGCGCGACCGGGCTCGCGACGACTTCTGCGAGGCGCTGCTGGCGGTGGGGCCCGCCGCCCCCACCCTGTGCGAGGGGTGGGACGCCGCCCACCTGGCCGCCCACGTGTGGACCCTCCACCACGACCCGCTCGCCTGGCCGGGGACGGCCCTGCCCTGGCTGGCCGGGTCGACCGAGCGGCGCCTGCGCCGAGCCATCGAGGGTCGTTCGTACGAGGCGCTCGTCGGGGAGATCCACCTGCTGCGACGCATCGCCTGCATGCCGCTCGACGGCCGGCTGGAGGGTCACCGGCACGCGCTCGGCGAGTTCGTGGTCCACACCGAGGACGTGCGGCGCGCCAACGGCCTCCCCACGCCCGCCCCCTCGCCAGAGCTCACCGCGGCGCTGTGGCGGCGGCTGCGCACGGCGGCGCGGCAGCTCACCCTCGGCCGGCGCCGCGGCCTGCTGCTCGTCCCCACCGACGCGGGCGCACCCCCGTACGCGGTGGTGAAGGGGCGGGGCACGATCGTGACCGGGCCGGTGCTGGAGCTCATGCTGTGGGTGTACGGACGCACGGGCCACGCCGAGGTCGAGGTGCACGAGGCGTCGTAGCACGGTCCCGTGGTCGCCCTCGCGGGCGACGGTCGTCCCTCCGGGCCGACGGTGCGGTCACGGGTCACCGACACGGTGCCTTCCACCCTCGTCCACGACGAGCGGCACGGGAGCCGGGACCTGCCGCGACGCGCGCCCGTCGGTCGGTGGCGCGCCGCGCGAGCGGGCGGGGCGGCGATGCTGCGCCGGGCGTCGTGGCGTCGGTAGGGCGGGTGGCGGACCGTCGCCGCAGGTCCGTGCTGGGACCGGCCACCTACACTCGACGGCATGATCGGGAACGCGCTGCGGGGGTTCGCGGTGGCCACCGCCATCGGCTACGTCGCCACGAAGGCGGTCAGCGGGGTCGACCTCGGTTCCAGGCCCGCAACGCCGAGCGCAAGGCCACCGGGACGGCCGAGCCGGCGACCGCCGAGCAGCGGAAGGCGGCGGTCGAGGCCTACCTCGGTGCCCTCACCGACCCGCAGCGCGCCTTCGAGGTGCCGATGGCACCCGGTGTGGTGCGGCTGCACGGCCCGGTGCCCACCGGGTTCGGCCGCGAGCACCTGCAGTGGGACCTGCACCTGCACCTGCAGTACCGTCTCGTCGGCGAGATCGAGGTGCTCGACTGGCGCGTCGACCCGCCCGGCCGTCCCGACACCGTCGAGGTCGACTACCGGCTGCGCCCCAAGGTGGGCCCCGTGCTCGAGGTCACCGAGGCGTTCACCGTGCCCGCCGACGGGCTCATCCACCGCATCGAGGGCCGCGTCACCCGCGTGGGCGACACCACCGCCGACCCGCGTCCCTGACCGCACCGTCGGCCCGGCGGCGGGCCCGTGGCAGGATGACGCGATGGACCTGCAGACGTTCCTTGCCCACGTCGCCACCGGAGCCGTCATCGAGGCCGGCTCGCCGTGGCACCAGTTCATGCTCGAGGCGGCGCAGGAGGCGTTAGGCGTCACCGCCCGGCTCAACGCCGGCCACCACCCGCCCGACGAGGTGCGCGCCCTGCTGGCCGAGCTGACCGGTCGGCCGGTGCCGGAGTCGACGAACCTGTTCGGGCCGTTCTACTCCGAGTTCGGCAAGAACCTCTGGCTGGGGGAGCGGGTGTTCATCAACCTCGGCTGCCGCTTCCAGGACACCGGGGGCATCACCATCGGCGACGGCACCCTCATCGGCCACGGCTGCACCCTCACCACGCTCAACCACAGCGTCGACCCCGCCCGCCGCGGTGACATGGTGCCGGCGGGTGTCACGATCGGACGCGACGTGTGGTTCGGCGCCTCGGTCACGGTGGTGCCGGGCGTCACCGTCGGCGACGGGGCGATCGTGGGGGCCGGCTCGGTGGTCACCAAGGACGTACCGGCCCACACGATCGTCGCCGGCGTGCCCGCCCGGGTGATCCGGCCCACCGGCTACGGCCCCGACGCCTAAGGGGCTCCGCGCCCGGTCAGCCGCCGGTCTGGAGCATCGCGTGGTACTCCTGGAGCGACACCGGCTCGGCCGCGTCGTCGCGGGCGGCGAGGATGCCCTTCGACGCGGCCAGCGCGCCGGGGGTGGTGGTGATGTAGGGCACCTTCGCGCGGATCGCGGCCTTGCGGATGTAGGAGTCGTCGTACTCGGCCTCGCGGCCGGCGGGGGTGTTCACCACGAGCTGCACGATGCCGTCGGCGATGAGGTCGGCCATGTTCGGGGCGCCCTCGTGCAGCTTCTTCACCGCCGTGGCGGTGATGCCGTGGCCGGCGAGGAAGGCGGCCGTGCCGCTGGTCGCGTACAGGGTGAGGCCCGCCGCCACCAGGTCGCGGGCGGCGGCCAGGATCGTGCGGCCCGGCTCGTCGGTACGGTCGCGCTCGGCCACCGACAGCAGCACCGACCCCCGCGTGGGCAGCGGCGCGCCGGCGGCGGCCTGCGCCTTCGCGTACGCCGCCCCCGGCGTGGCGGCCAGCCCCAGCACCTCGCCCGTGGAACGCATCTCGGGCCCGAGCAGCGGGTCGACCTCGGGGAACATCGGGAACGGGAACACCGACTCCTTCACCCCCGCGTACGGCACCGGGCGGCGCGTCAGCCCCAGGTCGGCCAGCCGCTCGCCCAGCATCAGCCGGGTGGCCATCTCGGCCAGGTTCACCTGGGCCACCTTCGACACGAGCGGCACCGTGCGGCTGGCGCGCGGGTTCGCCTCGAGCACGTAGACCACGTCGCCCTGGATCGCGTACTGCACGTTGAGCAGCCCCACCACGCCCAGCTCGACGGCGATGCGGCGGGTGTAGTCCTCGATGGTGGCCAGCTGGTGGTCGGGGATCGTGACCGACGGCACGAAGCACGCCGAGTCGCCCGAGTGCACCCCCGCGTACTCGATGTGCTCCATCACCGCGGGCACGTACGCATCGGTGCCGTCGCACAGCGCGTCGGCCTCGCACTCCAGCGCGTTCTCCAGGAACCGGTCGATGAGGATCGGCCGGTCCGGCGTCACCCCCACCGCCGCCGCCATGTAGCGGCGCAGCGCGTCGGGGTCGAACACGATCTCCATGCCGCGCCCGCCCAGCACGTACGAGGGGCGCACCATCACCGGGTAGCCGATGCGGTCGGCCACCGCGACGGCCTCGTCGAGCGTGGTGGCCATGCCGGCCGCCGGCATCGGGACGCCGAGGCGGTCCATGATCTCGCGGAACCGGTCACGGTCTTCGGCCAGGTCGATCGTCTCGGGGGAGGTGCCGATGATCGGCACGCCCGCGTCCTTGAGCGCCTGCGCGATGGTGAGCGGCGTCTGCCCGCCGAACTGGCAGATCACGCCGTCGGGCTGCTCGGCCTCGACGACGGCCAGCACGTCCTCGACCGTGAGCGGCTCGAAGTAGAGCCGGTCGGAGGTGTCGTAGTCGGTCGACACCGTCTCGGGGTTGCAGTTGACCATCACCGTGGCGTGGCCGCGCTCGCGCAGGGTGTAGGCGGCGTGGACGCAGCAGTAGTCGAACTCGATGCCCTGCCCGATCCGGTTGGGGCCGCCGCCGAGCACCATCACCGTGGGCCGGTCCCGGTCGGCCGGCCGCGGGTCGGGAAGCGGGTTGGGCCGCGGGTCGGCGTACGTGGAGAAGTAGTACTCCGCGCCCTCGACGCCGCTCACCGGCACCGCCTCGAACCGGGCGACGACGCCCTCGTCGCGGCGGGGGGCCCGGACCGCGGCGGCGTCGGTGCCGAGCAGCTGGGCCAGCCGGTCGTCGCCCAGGCCGTCGACCTTCGCCCGCTTGAGCAGCGGCGCCGGCAGGTCGGCGAGGCGGCCCCGGTAGGCGGCCACCTCCGCCTCCAGCGCCACCAGCTCGGCCAGGCGCTCGACGAACCAGCGCTTGATGCCGGTGAGCGCCACCAGCTCGTCGACGCTCACCCCGCGCTGCAGGGCATGGTGCATGAGGTACTGCCGCTCGCTCGACGGCTCGGCCAGCCGGGCCCGCAGCGCGTCGGCGTCCAGCCCGGCCAGCGCCGGGGCGTCACCCAGCCCGGTGCGGCCGTTCTCCAGGCCCCGGATCGCCTTGCCGAACGACTCCTGGTAGGACTTGCCGATGCTCATCACCTCGCCGACGGCGCGCATCTGGGTGCCCAGCCGGTCGACCGAGCCGGGCAGCTTCTCGAACGCCCACCGGGCGAACTTGCTCACCACGTAGTCGCCGTCAGGGGTGTAGCGCTCCAGCGACCCGTCGCGCCAGTAGGGGAGCTCGTCGAGGGTCAGGCCCGCCGCGAGCAGCGCCGACACGTACGCGATCGGGAAGCCGGTCGCCTTCGACGCCAGCGCCGAGCTGCGCGACGTGCGCGGGTTGATCTCGATCACCACGACCCGGCCCGTGGCGGGGTCGTGGGCGCACTGCACGTTCGTGCCGCCGATCACCCCGATGCTCGACACGATGCGCCGCGCGATGTCCTCCAGCCGGGCGGTCAGCTCGGCCGAGACCGTCATCATCGGCGCGTTGCAGAACGAGTCGCCGGTGTGCACGCCCATGGGGTCGACGTTCTCGATGAAGCAGACCGAGACCATCTGGTCGGCGGCGTCGCGCACCACCTCGACCTCGAGCTCCTCCCACCCGAGCACCGACTCCTCCACGAGCACCTGGCCCACCATCGACGCCTGCAGCCCGCGGGCGCAGACGGTGCGCAGCTGCGCCTCGTCGTGCACGAGGCCGCCGCCGGTGCCGCCCATCGTGTAGGCGGGGCGCAGCACCACCGGGTAGCCCAGGCCGGCGGCCACCGCGGCCGCCTCGTCGACGTCGGTGACGGTGGTCGAGCGGGGCGTGCCGATGCCGAGGGCGGCCATCGCCCGCTTGAACTCCTCACGGTCCTCGCCGCGGCGGATCGCGCTCGACGAGATGCCGAGCAGCTCGACGCCGTAGCGCTCCAGCACCCCGGCCTCCTCGAGCGCCAGCGACAGGTTGAGGCCCGTCTGGCCGCCGAGGTTCGGCAGCAGCGCGTCGGGCCGCGACCGTGCGATCACCTTCTCCAGCGACGCCACGGTGAGCGGCTCGATGTAGGTCTCGTCGGCCATCACCGGGTCGGTCATGATCGTGGCCGGGTTCGAGTTGACCAGCACGGTCCGGTAGCCCAGCGAGCGCAGCGCCTTGCACGCCTGCGTGCCGGAGTAGTCGAACTCGCAGGCCTGCCCGATCACGATCGGGCCCGAACCGATGATCAGCACCTTGTGGATGTCGTCGCGGCGTGGCATGGGTCTCCTCGGGTCCGGTCTGCGAGCCACCCTAACGGTGTCGCGGCGGCCCGGCCGACACCGGGCGAAGCGTGGTCGTCGGACGAGCCGCCGCGACGCCCGCCGCCCGGCCGCGCCGGAGCCGTGGCGACCGCCGCGGGCGGAGCCCACTAGGATCGGCGGCGAACCGAACGGGAGGGATGTCGTGATCCGTACGCACGAAGCCGGGACCCTGCGCGTCGAGCACGCCGGGCAGGACGTGACGCTGGCCGGGTGGGTGGCGAAGCGGCGAGACCTCGGCGGGGTGGCGTTCCTCGACCTGCGCGACGCGTCGGGCGTGGTGCAGGTGGTCGTCCGCGACGAGGTGCTGGCGGCCGGCGACGCCCACGCGCTGCGCAACGAGTACTGCGTCGCGGTCACCGGCGTGGTCGAGGTGCGGCCCGACGACACCGCCAACCCCAACCTCGCCACGGGCGAGGTGGAGGTGGCCGCCGCCACCATCGAGGTGCTGAACCCGTCGGCGCCGCTGCCGTTCCAGATCGACGAGCGGGTCACCGTCGGCGAGGAGGCCCGGCTGCGCCACCGCTACCTCGACCTGCGCCGCCCCGCCCCGGCCGCCGCGATGCGGCTGCGCTCCGACGTCAACGCGGCCGCCCGCCGCGTGCTCGAGGCCCACGGGTTCGTCGAGGTCGAGACGCCCACGATGACCCGCTCCACCCCCGAGGGGGCCCGCGACTTCATCGTGCCGGCGCGGCTGGCCCCGGGGTCGTGGTACGCGCTGCCGCAGTCGCCGCAGCTGTTCAAGCAGCTGCTCATGGTCGCCGGCCTGGAGCGCTACTACCAGATCGCCCGTTGCTACCGCGACGAGGACTTCCGCGCCGACCGGCAGCCCGAGTTCACCC
>JBHAES010000162.1:0-3027 GCA_041855725.1 Actinomycetota bacterium | reverse complement strand
CCGTGGACGCACTCCCGGCTGGCGACGGCGTCGGGCTACGGCGCCGGGGTGGCGTCGCCGGGGTGGTACGAGCACCTGTTCACCGCACCCGACGCGGTGGTGGAGCGCTGGTTCACCGCGGTGGCCGGGGTGCTGCGGTCGCACGACCTGCCGGTGTCGTCGGCGCACGCCATCGAAGCCACCCGGCTGGCCGAGGCGCTGGCCGCGCTGCGGAGCCGGCCCGCGGCCGGGCTGGACGAGGTGCAGGAGGCGGCGCTGGCCGTGATGTGCGACGGCCAACAACTCGCTCTCGACCTGGTCACCCGCGGACTCGTGGTGGGCGAGCGGCTCGGCACGGTGCCCGACGGCGCGCCGCTGGTCCCCCTCGACGCCGACCTGCGGCGACAGGCCCGCTCCGTACGGCTGACGATCGCGGCCGAGCCGAAGACCTACACCCTCGACCTGCGCAAGGACGTCGACCGGGGCAAGTCGCGGCTGCTGCGGCGCCTCGGCATCCTCGGCATCCGGTGGGGCACGGAGGCGTCCGTGTCGGGGACGGGCACGTTCAAGGAGGCGTGGGAGGTCGCCTGGGACCCGCAGTTCGCGGTCGCGATCGTGGTGGCCTCGCAGTGGGGCACCACCGTGGCCACGGCGGCGACCGCCTGCCTCGTCGACGAGGTGTCGACCCTCGCCGAGGTGACCACCCGGGTGGAGCAGGCCCTGCTCGCCGAGCTGGGCGACGCGCTGCCGCCGCTGCTCGCCGCCCTCGACGAGCACGCCGCCCACGAGGCCGACGTGGCCCACCTCATGGACGCGCTGCCCGCCCTCGTGCGGGCCCAGCGCTACGGCGACGTCCGCGGCACCGACACCGCGGCGCTCGGCGAGGTGGCCCGGGCCATGCTCGCCCGTGTGTGCGCGGGACTGCCGGCGGCGGTCTCGGGCCTGTCGCCGGATGCGGCCGAGGACCTGCGCGAGCACCTCGACGCGGTCACCGGCGTGGTCGGGCTGCTCGGCGACGGGCCTCGTACGGACTGGTTGGCAGCCCTCGCCCAGGTGGCCGGGCGCGCCGACCTGCCAGGGCTGCTGGGCGGCCGGATCGCCCGGATCCTGCTCGACGCGGGCGAGATCGACTCCGCCGAGGCGGGGGCGCGGCTCTCGCGGGCCCTGTCGCACGGCCCCACGGTCGCCGAGCGGGCCGCCTACGCGGAGGGGTTCCTCGCCGGCGGCGCCCTCCTGCTGATCCACGACCCCCGGATCCTCGCGGTCGTCGACGCGTGGGTGCGCTCGCTGGGCGACGACGACTTCACCGAGGTGCTGCCGGTGATGCGCCGCGCCTTCGGCGCCTACAACGTGCCCGAGCGGCGCGCCATCGCCGAGCGGGCCGCGGCACTGGCTGCCGGCGGCCTGGCCGACGACGGCCCCGCCGAGGCCGACCTCGACCTCGACGCCCTGGCGGGCGTGCTCGCCACCGTACGGACCCTGCTGCGAGGTGCCGCATGACCGACCCCACCAGCCCCAGGCCTGCCGATGCCACGGGCCCCGGCACCGCCGACCCGATCCCGGCCGGCTCGGGCAGGGCCGACCGTACGGGTGTCGCAGGACCAGGCGTCACGGGCAGCGGCGGCCTCGCCGAGGCGGTCCTGGCCGCAGCCGACCCGGGCGTCGACGCGGCCGACGAGCCGGGCGCGTCGACCAGGGCTCCCGCGGAGCTGTCGGCCTCGGACGCGGCCCGCCGGTGGCGGCTGCTGCTGGGCGAGGCGCCGGACGGGCAGGCACCGTCGCTGTCGGCGTCCGACGCGGCGATGGACCGGGCGCTCGCGGCGCTCTACGACAACGCGTCCGACGGCGAGGCGGGCTCGAAGGAGAACATGATCGTCGGCATGGGCGCGTCCGCACCGCGGGTGGCGCGGTGGCTGGGCGACATCCGCACCTACTTCCCGTCGTCGGTGGTGCAGGTGATGCAAGCCGACGCGATCGACCGGCTCGGGCTGAAGCGGCTGCTGCTGGAGCCCGAGATGCTGCAGGCGGTCACCCCCGACGTGCACCTCGTCTCGACCCTCGTGCAGCTCAAGGACCTGATGCCCGCCACGGCGAAGGCCACCGCCCGTCAGGTGGTGGCCAGGGTC
Organism: Actinomycetota bacterium; assembly: GCA_041855725.1. GTDB lineage: Bacteria > Actinomycetota > Actinomycetes > Propionibacteriales > Propionibacteriaceae > JBHAES01. The sequence goes on along the minus strand of JBHAES010000162.1, from coordinate 922 downwards.
GTGACCGACCTGGAGCGGCGCATCGCCGACCGCACCCAGCAGGCCGTACGCGGCGCGCTCAACCGCGCGGCCCGCACCCGGCGGCCCCCGCTGGCCGACATCGACTGGAACCGTACGATCGCCGCCAACCTGCGGCACTACCTCGAGGACCACAAGACGGTGGTGCCCGAGCGGCTCGTCGGCTACGGCCGCAAGCACACGGGGTTCCAGCGCGAGATCGTGCTGTGCGTCGACCAGTCGGGGTCGATGGCGTCGTCGGTGGTGTACGCGTCGATCTTCGCGTGCGTGCTCGCCTCGATCCGGGCGATCCGCACCCGGCTGGTGGTCTACGACACGGCGGTGGTCGACCTCACCGAGCAGCTGTCCGACCCCGTCGACGTGATCTTCGGCACCCAGCTCGGCGGCGGCAACGACACGCCGCGGGCGTTGCGCTACTGCGAGGAGCACGTCACCCGTCCCCGCGACACGGTGCTCGTGCTGATCAGCGACCTCTACGAGGGCAGCGGCTCCGCGACCATGAACCGCCAGCTGGCCGCGTTCCAGGCGGCAGGCGTGCAGGTGGTCGTGCTGCTCGCCCTCGACGACGACGGCACCCCCTCGTACGACAAGGAGAACGCCGCCATCCTCTCCGGCATGGGCATCCCGGTGTTCGGCTGCACGCCCGACGCGTTCCCCGAGCTGATGGCGCTGGCCATCGCCGGCGGTGACGTGTCCGGGTGGGCCGCCGCCCGGCAGGCCGCGGCCGCGGTGAAGGGCTGAGGCTGGGCCGAGCCGCTGCGCCGACCGGGCGGGGGTGGCGCACTAGGATCCCCGTACCGAGGAGGTGAGGTGCGTGTCGGGCTGGGAGGGCAAGGCCGAGCAGGTCTACCGGCGGCTGCGGCGTGAGATCGTCGAGGGCACGCTGCGCCCCGGCGAGCAGCTG
>JBHAES010000161.1:0-2681 GCA_041855725.1 Actinomycetota bacterium | reverse complement strand
GTCGGCGTCGAGCTCGCCGATGTCGCCGATGAACTCGACGCCCTTCTCGAACGCGCCCACGAACTTGGGGGCGAAGCTCACCACGTCGATGCCCAGCCGCGTGAGCTCGAGCACCAAGACGGCGTGCTCCTCGGGGCGGGTGAGGGCCAGCGCCTCGTCGACGGCGAACTCGGCCTCGAAGTCGATGCCCAGCCCCACCAGGTGCCGCCACATGGCCAGGGCGTGGCCCAGGCAGGGGCCGAACTTGCCGAACGTGCGCAGCACGGCCAGCTCGTCGAGCACCAGCGGCCCCGACTCGAGCTCGATGGTGCGGCCCACGTAGCGCATCGCGTCGGCCTGGGTGGTCTCGAACGACGCCCAGTCGACCTGGTCGGCCTTGGCCCGCAGCACCGCGGCGTCGTCGGTCTCGGCCTCGAGGTCGAGGTCGTCGCAGGGGTCGATGGTGTAGAACACGAACCCGGCCTCGGCGCAGCGGTCGATGTCGGCGGTGGTCTTGAGGTGGTCGGCATCGGCGCCGACGGTGCCGCGCCAGCCCTGCCGGAACGCGCCCCACGTGGCGTCGTCGAGCACGTCGCGGGGTTCGCGGTGGGTGCGGCCCATCTCGCGGATCGACTGCTGCGCGAACACGGGGCCGATGCCCGCCCCCGCCGTCTGGAACGCGGCGGCGTGGCCGGGGGTGCAGATGCCGAGCCGGTCACCGGTGCCGGCCGTGGTGGCCAGGCCCCGTTTCACCGGGGTCAGCCACGGCAGCGCCCGCCGCAGGGCGAGGGCGTTGCGGGCGCTGGTCGGCGCCCGCCAGGTGCCCGCGTGGGCCGTGCCCTCGAAGCCAGCGTAGGCGGCCTCGTCGTCGGAGCGCACCACGAGGGTGTCGGCGGCGCCCTCACGCTCGAGCCAGTAGTCGGCCCCCGCGTGGTTGACGTGGGACGAGGCGTAGGCGGCCTCGGGCAGCGGGACAGTCATCGGAAGGCTCCTTCGGATCCGGTGGTAACGGCACCATCCTGCCCTGCCCCCGACGCACGGGCAAGCGCTTGCTGGAATGATGGTGCAACCGGTTACGGCGCGTCGCCGTCGCGAAGCTCGCGGGGAAGGCGCTCGTCGTACGCGCGTGCGAGCACCACGAGGTCAGCGCGGTGTGCAACGATTCTGCAACCGGTTCCATCCGGTCGTACGGAGACACCCTCCACCCGCCACCGCGCGATCGCCTCGTCGCGCAGGTGCGGCGCCAGGCGCCCCGACGCGTCGGTCACCCGCCACCACGGCACGCCCGCCCCGTGGCGGGCCAGCACCGCACCGACGACGCGGGGGCCGGTGCCGACGAGGGCGGCGACGTCGCCGTACGAGACCACCCGTCCCTCGGGCACGCACTCCACCGCGGTGAGCACCCGCTCGACGGTGGCCTCGGCACCACGAGCCCCGGGTGGCACGTCAGACCTCGACGACGCGGCGGCCCTCGAACGCGCGGCCCAGGGTGACCTCGTCGGCGTACTCGAGGTCGCCGCCCACGGGCAGGCCCGAGGCGAGCCGCGAGACCCGCACCCCGAGCGGCAGCAGCAGCCGCGACAGATAGGTGGCGGTGGCCTCGCCCTCCAGGTTGGGGTCGGTGGCGAGGATCACCTCGGTGACCGTGCCGTCGGCCAGCCGCTCCACGAGCTCACGGATGCGCAGGTCGCCCGGCCCGACGTTGTTCATCGGGTTGATCGACCCGCCGAGCACGTGGTAGCGGCCCCGGAACTCCCGGGTGCGCTCGATGGCGACCACGTCCTTGCTCTCCTCGACCACGCAGATCGTGGTGAGGTCGCGCCGCGGGTCGCGACACACCCGGCAGAGGTCGTCGGAGCTGACGTTGAAGCAGATCGAGCAGAACGACACCGTCTCCTTCACCCGCACGAGGGTGTCGGCGAGCCGCTGCACGTCGTCAGGGTCGGCGTCGAGCAGGTGGAACGCGATGCGCTGCGCCCCCTTCGGCCCGACGCCGGGCAGCCGTGACAGCTCGTCGATCAGGTCCTGGACCGGCCCCTCGTACACCCCGCCGACGCCTCAGACGGCGGTGGGCGGCGTGGGCCGCGGCAGGTCGTCGGCCGACACCGCCGCCTCGCCCAGGCCGGGCAGGGAACCGGTGATGCCGCTGAGGTCGGGCAGCTCGGGCATGAACGCCGACTGGAGCTCGCCCACCTTGGCGTGGGCGTCGCGCACCGCCGCGACCACCAGGTCGCCGAGGGTCTCGGTGTCGTCGGGGTCGCAGGCCTCGGGCTTGATGACCACCGACACCAGCTCGCCGGTGCCCTTGACGGTGGCCGACACGAGCCCGCCACCTGCCGAGCCGGTGACCTCGGCCGCGTCCAGCTTCTCCTGCGCGGCCTGCATCTGGGTCTGCATCGCCTGGGCCTGGGCCAGGATGTCGGTGAAGTTGAAGTTCTCCATCGGGTCCTCTCTCGGTGCCCTGGCGGTCAGGGCTCGTCGTCGATGATCTCAGCGTTCAGCATCGTACGCAGCAACGCCTCGGCGTCGCCGTCGGTGCCGACGTCAGGATCGTCGCGGGTGGCGAGCTCGTCGGGGTCGAGCGGCTCGTCGTCGGCCGACGCCGCCTCCATCGCCGCGCGCGCCTGATCGAACCGAGCCGGGGTCGCCGGCGCCGCAGGCTCGGCGGCCGGGGCGGGCGGCGGGGGACCCGGCGGCGTGTC
>JBHAES010000160.1:0-6680 GCA_041855725.1 Actinomycetota bacterium | reverse complement strand
CGACGACTCGCGGTAGCTGAGCATCAGGTCGTTGTCGACCGGCGTGTAGTTCTGCCCGTGCGGGTTGTAGATCTTGATGGTCGGGAAGAACGAGTCCATGCCGAACGTACGGGCCTCGTCGGGGATGATGGGCACGACGTGGGGCGCGAACTCCTTGTCGCGCATCAGGTCCTTGAGCAGCCGCACCCACGCCATGGTGGTGGCGACGGGCTGGTTGCCCGACCCCTTGCGCACCCCCTCGTAGGCCTTCGGCTCGGGCAGCTTGAGCCTCGCGGGCTGGTTGCGCCGCTCGGGCACGAACCCGCCGAGGGTCCTGCGCCGCTCCATCATGTAGGCGATGCGCTCGTCGTCAGGGCCCGGGTGGTAGTAGGGCGGCAGGTACGGGTCCTGCTCCAGCACCTCGTCGCTGACGGGGATCTGCAGCCGGTCACGGAAGTTCTTCAGGTCGTCGAGGGCCAGCTTCTTCATCTGGTGGGTCGCGTTGCGGCCCGCGAAGTGCGACCCGAGGAAGTAGCCCTTGATGGTGTGCGCCAGCACGACCGTGGGGGCGCCCGTGAAGTCGGTGGCCGCCTTGTAGGCCGCGTACACCTTGCGGTAGTCGTGGCCGCCGCGGCGCAGGTTCCAGATGTCGTCGTCGGACCAGTCCTCGACCATGGCGAGGGTGCGCGGGTCGCGGCCGAAGAAGTGCTTGCGCACGTACGCGCCGTCGTTGGCCCGGAACGTCTGGTAGTCGCCGTCCTTCGTGGTGTTCATCACGTTGACGAGCGCTCCGTCGGCGTCGGCGTCGAGCAGCCGGTCCCAGCCGGAGCCCCAGATCACCTTCACCACGTTCCACCCCGCGCCGCGGAAGAACGCCTCCAGCTCCTGGATGATCTTGCCGTTGCCGCGCACCGGGCCGTCGAGCCGCTGCAGGTTGCAGTTGATGACGAAGGTGAGGTTGTCGAGCTCCTCGTAGGCCGCCCACTGCAGGAACCCGCGCGACTCGGCCTCGTCCATCTCGCCGTCGCCCAGGAACGCCCACACGTGCTGGTCGCGGGTGTCCTTGATGCCGCGGTGGTAGAGGTAGCGGTCGAACGACGCCTGGTAGACGGCGTTCATGGGGCCCAGGCCCATCGAGACCGTGGGGAACTCCCAGAAGTGCGGCATCTGCCGCGGGTGCGGGTACGACGGCAGCGAGCGCAGCCGGCCGTCGACGTAGTGGGAGTGCTCCTGGCGGAAGCCGTCGAGGTCGGCCGCCTCGAGCCGGCCCTCCAGGAACGCCCGGGCGTACATGCCGGGCGACGCGTGGCCCTGGAAGAACACGTGGTCGCCGCCGCCGGGGTGGTCCTTGCCGCGGAAGAAGTGGTTGAACCCGACCTCGTAGAGGGTCGCCGACGACGCGTACGTGGAGATGTGGCCGCCGACGCCGATGCCGGGGCGCTGGGCGCGGTGCACCATCACCGCGGCGTTCCAGCGCAGCAGGCGGCGGAACCCGCGCTCCAGCGTCTCGTCGCCCGGGTACTGCGGCTCGCGCGACTTCGGGATGGTGTTGACGTAGTCGGTGGCCGTGAGCGACGGCACGCCGATCTGCTTCTCGCGGGCACGGTCGAGCAGGCGCAGCATCACGTAGCGGGCCCGGTTGCGGCCCCCGTGCTCGATGAGGCCGTCGACCGAGTCGATCCACTCGCCCGTCTCGTCGGGGTCGGTGTCCGGCAGGTTCGTGGGGAGACCGTTGAGGATCGGGCCGTCCTCGTCGCGTGGGATCACCAGCGTCCTTTCGTCCGAGCGGCTGGGGGTGCCGCGCTGCTCAGGACATCTTGTCACGAAGCGGCCGGGCCCACCCCCTCGTCGCCCGGACCCGGGGGTGGTCGGACCCCGTCCGCCCCCGGCGGGCCCGGGGTCAGCCCCGGCGGGCCCAGGCCAGCAGCCGAGGGAGCGGCCACGTCGTCACGACCCGGTCGGGGTCGATCCCGGCCGACTCGGCCCGCTCGGCCCCGTACGCGAGGAACTCGAGCTGGCCCGGAGCGTGGGCGTCGGTGTCGATGCTGAACAGGCACCCCATGTCGCGGGCGAGCTCGAGGAGCCGGGTGGGCGGGTCGCGCCGCTCGGGACGGGAGCTGATCTCCACCGCCACGTCGAAGCGTCGGCACGCCTCGAAGACCACCTCGGCGTCGAAGCGGGACTCGGGGCGCCGCCGCGGACCCGCCACGAGCCGTCCCGTGCAGTGGCCCAGGATCGTGGTGCGCGGGTCGGCGATCGCCCGCACCATGCGGTGGGTCATCGTCTCGGCGTCCATCTGGAGCCGGCTGTGGACGCTCGCCACCACCACGTCGAGGGTCCGCAGGGCGGCCGGCGACTGGTCGAGGGTGCCGTCGGCGAGGATGTCCACCTCGATGCCCTTGAGGAGCCGCAGCCCGGGGTGCGCCTCGTTGTGGGCGTCGATGCGGCGCCCCTGCTCGAGCAGCCGCTCCTCGCTGAGGCCCCGGGCCACGGTGAGCCGCGGCGAGTGGTCGGTGACGGCGAGGTACTCGCGGCCGAGCGCCTGCGCCGCCGCCGCCATCTCGGCGAGCGGGGCGCTGCCGTCGGAGTCCGACGTGTGCGTGTGGCAGTCCCCGCGCAGCGCCGCCAGGAGCGTGGCGCCGCCGGACGTCAGCGGCGCCGCCCCCTCGCGGCGAAGGCGGGCCAGGTAGTCGGGGACCCGGCCCGCCACCGCCGCCACCACGACCGCCACCGACGTGGGGCCGAGACCGCCGACGTCGGACCAGGTGCCGTCGGCCTCGCGGCGGGCCCGCTCCTCGGGCGGCATTCGCTCGACCACGTCGGCGGCGCGCCGCAACGCCTGCGACCGGCGCGGGTCGGAGCGCGCGCGGTCCAGCCAGTAGGAGCTCTCGCGCAGCGCCTCGACCGGGCCGGGCGCCGGGGGGACGTCGGGGTCGGGCACGCCGCCACCCTACGCCGCCCGCCGCCGTACGACCCCGGCGCCCGTCGCCGGGCCCGTACGACGCGGCGTGCGCCGCGGCCCGTCGGGGACGGCGGGGGTACGCTGCCGCCATGGCGAAGGGCGGTGGGCCGCAGACCCGCACCAGCGGACGCACCCTGGTGCCGTCGGCGCGGTCGCGCGCGGCGATGGTGCGACGGCTGTCGGCGGCGTCGGCGGCGATGACGACCGCGACGCTGGCCGAGATGGAGCGCCACGACTGGTTCCGGGGGCTGTCGGCCGAGAACCGGTCGTGGATCACGCTGGTGGCGCGGGCCGGCGTCGACCACTTCATCGCCTGGCTCGCCGACGAGACCGACGAGCCCGTCTCCCCCACGGGCCTGTTCGACGCCGCGCCGCGCGAGGTGATGCGCTACATCTCGCTGCAGCAGACCGTCGAGCTGGTGCGCACGACCGTCGAGGTGGTCGAGCAGCACCTGCAGCAGATGCCCCGCGGCGACCGGGCGGTGCTGTCGACGGCCATCCTCTACTTCAGCCGCGAGGTGGCGTTCGGTGCCGCCGAGCTCTACGCGCAGGCCGCCGAGGTGCGCGGCGCCTGGGACGCCCGCCTCGAGGCCCTCGTCGTCGACGCCGTCGTGCGGGGCGAGGCCGACGAGTCGCTGGTGTCGCGGGCCTCGACGCTGGGGTGGCGCTCCCCCCACGCCGTGCTCGTCATCGTCGGCGACTCCCCCGAGTCCGACATGGCCGTCGACACGCTGCGCCGCGCCGCGGTGAAGGCGGGTCTCGACACGCTGGTGGCGCTCCAGGGCGACCGGCTCGTCGTGATCCTCGGCGGGTCTGCCCTCACCGACGAGGTCGCCGCCGGCGAGGTGGTCGGCGCGCTGACCCCGCACTTCGGGCCCGGCCCCGTGGTGATGGGCCCGCTGGTCGACCACCTCGTCGACGCGGGCCTGTCGGCGCGGGCCGCGTTCATGGGCATGCGGGCCGCCGTGGCGTGGCCGCAGGCGCCCCGGCCGGTGTGGGCCGCCGACCTGCTGCCCGAGCGGGCGCTGGCCGGCGACGGCCACGCCCGGCGGGCGCTCGCCTACGAGGTGTACCGGCCGCTGACCGAGGCGGGCGGCGAGCTGCTGACGACCCTCGTGGTGTTCCTCGACAGCGGCTCGTCGATCGAGTCGGCGGGGCGCACCCTGTTCATCCACCCCAACACGGTGCGCTATCGGCTGAAGCGGGTGCACGAGGTGACCGGCTACTCGCCCCTCGACCCCCGCGACGCCTACGTGCTGCGCCTCGCGCTGACGGTGGGACGGCTGCTCGCTTGACCGGGCGTTTGTAGGAACCCTACAAACGAACCGCCCGGATCTTCGTCGTGTCGGCCCGTTCGGTTGCGGGATCCTTACGAAAGAGTGGGGACGTGCTCGCAATCGTCGCACCCGGACAGGGTGCTCAGAAGCCCGGCTTCCTCGCCCCCTGGCTGGAGCTCCCGTCGTACGCCGCCCGCCTCGGCTGGCTCTCGGCGGTGAGCGGCCTCGACCTCGCCCGCTACGGCACCGAGGCCGACGAGGAGACCATCCGTGACACCGCCGTCGCCCAGCCGCTGCTGGTCGCCGCCGGCCTCGTGACCGCGCTGGAGCTCTTCCCGACGCCGTCTGCCGCGTTCCGCGCCGTGGGCGTCGTCGCCGGCCACTCCGTCGGGGAGATCACCGCCGCCGCCGGCACCAACGTGCTCAGCGCCGAGGCGGCGATGGTGCTGGTGCGGGAGCGTGGCAAGGCCATGGCCGCCGCGTCGGCCGCCCGTCCCACCTCGATGGCCGCCGTGGTCGGCGGCGACCCTGCCGAGGTGCTCGCCGCGCTCGAGGAGCACGGGCTCACCGCCGCCAACCACAACGGCGTCGGCCACGTCGTGGCCGGCGGCACCGTCGTGCAGCTGGAGGCCCTCGCCGCGGCGCCCCCGCGGCGCGCCCGCGTGGTGCCTCTGTCGGTGGCGGGCGCCTTCCACACGGTGCACATGGAGCCGGCCGTCGCCCACCTGGAGCGGCTGTCGAAGGCCGTCACCACCAAGGACCCGCGCACCCGGCTGCTGTCGAACCGCGACGGCCACGTGGTGCAGAGCGGCCGCGACTACCTCGACCGCATCGTCGCCCAGATCGCCAACCCCGTCCGGTGGGACCTCTGCATGCAGACGATGGCCGAGCTGGGCGTGACCGGCCTGCTCGAGCTGCCGCCGACCGGCACCCTCACCGGCATCGCCAAGCGCAACCTCAAGGGGGTCGAGCTGTTCGCGCTCAACACCCCCGACGAGCTGGACGCCGCCCGCGCCTTCTGCGAGAACCACGCCGACGCAGCCCACTTCGACGTGTCGACCACCCCGACCTGGCGGCTGGTCGTCTCCCCCGGCAAGGGCCGGTTCAGCCGCGGCGCCGGCATCGCCGAGTCCGACCGGCTGCCCGAGGCCGCCACCATCGGCACCGTGACGAACCTGCGCGACGAGCTGCCCGTCGCCGCCCCTCACGGCGGCGTCGTGCTCGAGTGGCTCGTCGAGGACGGCGACCCCGTCGCGCCCGGCCAGCCGCTGCTGCGCCTCTACCCGTCGCCCGACGACGTCGACGAGGAGGTGTACGGCGGATGACGGCCCGGATCCGCACCGCGCCCACCCGCCCGGGCTCCCGCATCGTCGCCCTCGGCTCCTACCTGCCCGAGCGGGTGGTGACCAACGCGGAGATGTGCACGATGATCGACTCGACGGACGAGTGGATCCAGCAGCGCACCGGCATCCGGGAGCGCCGCTGGGCCGGCGATCACGAGCAGGTGCAGGACATGTCGGTGGCCGCGGCGCGGCAGGCGCTCGAGCGGGCCCACCTGACCGGGGCCGACATCGACTGCGTGGTGGTGGCGACCGTCACCCACCTGCGGCAGACGCCCGCCCTCGCCCCCCTCGTGGCGACCGCGCTCGGCTGCGTCGACGCCGCCGCGTACGACGTCTCGGCCGCCTGCGCCGGCTTCTGCTACGCCCTCGCCCAGGCCGACTCGCTCGTCCGCACCGGCAACGCCACCCACGTGCTGGTCATCGGCGTGGAGCGGCTGTCCGACATCACCGACAAGAGCGACCGCAGCACGGCGTTCCTGTTCGCCGACGGGGCCGGCGCCGCCGTCGTCGCCCCGAGCGACGAGCCGGGCATCGGGCCGGTGGTGTGGGGCTCCGACGGCGGCCAGGGCGACGCGATCCAGCAGACCGAGGACTTCCGCACCGCGGCTCCGCGCGGCTACATGCCCACCCTCGCGATGAACGGCAAGGCCGTCTTCCTGTGGGCCACCACGTTCATCGCCCAGGCCACCCGGCGGGTGCTGGAGCGCAGCGGCATCACCCCCGACGAGCTCGACGTCTTCGTGCCGCACCAGGCCAACAACCGCATCACCGACTCGATGCTGCGCCACCTGAAGCTGCCCGAGCACGTGGTGGTGGCGCGTACGATCCAGCGCATCGGCAACACCTCGGCCGCGTCCGTGCCCCTCGCCATGGACGACCTGCTGGCCACCGGCGAGGCGACGAGCGGGCAGACCGCGCTCATCATCGGGTTCGGCGCCGGGCTGGTCTACGCCGGCCAGGTCGTCACCCTCCCCTGACCCCCCACCCCCACCCACTACCCAAGGAGAAAGCAATGGCCACCACCGAGGAGATCCGCTCCGAGCTCGCCACGATCGTCAACGACGTGGCCGGCGTCGCGGTCGAGGACGTGCAGCTCGACAAGTCCTTCACCGAGGACCT
>JBHAES010000159.1:0-38723 GCA_041855725.1 Actinomycetota bacterium | reverse complement strand
GCTCCGACATCGTGCCGGTGCCAGGGGTGACGTACCTGCTCAACCACCTCTACCTGCGCCCCGACACGCACGGCACCGGGCTGGGCCAGGCCATGCTCGACCTGGCCCTGCCCGACCGGCTCGCCGCCTACCTGTGGCTCATCGGCGGCAACGACCGGGCCCGCCGCTTCTACGAGCGCAACGGGTTCGCCGACGAAGGCATCCGCTACACCACCGGTCCCGTCTGGTACGACCAGCCGATGTTCCGCCTCATCCGCCGCTGAGGCGCGCCCGAGCTTCCGGGCCCGGCACGGCGACGGGCCCGACCCCCCGAGGGGAGCCGGGCCCGTGACGGTCAGACCGTGATCAGCCGTGCTTCAGCGCCGCGCGCGCCGCCGCGAGGCGGGCGATCGGCACCCGGAACGGGGAGCAGCTGACGTAGTCGAGCCCGGCCCGGTGGAAGAAGTCGATCGAGTCGGGGTCGCCGCCGTGCTCGCCGCAGACGCCGGTCTTGAGCTGCGGCTTGGTGCTGCGGCCCTTCTCGACGCCCAGCTGCACGAGCTGGCCGACGCCGTCGGCGTCGAGCGACTCGAACGGGTTCTTCTCGATGACCTCGCCGTCGACGTAGGCGCCGAGGAAGCCCAGCTCGGCGTCGTCACGCGAGATGCCGATGCCGGTCTGGGTGAGGTCGTTGGTGCCGAAGCTGAAGAAGTCGGCCTGGTTGGCGATCTCGTTGGCCACGAGCGCGGCCCGCGGGATCTCGATCATCGTGCCCACCGTGTAGTCGAGGCGCTTGCCGGCCTTCTCGAACTCGTCCTCGACGGCCTTCACCACGATCTCGCGCTGGGCCTTGAGCTCGGACTCGAACGCGACCAGCGGGATCATGATCTCCACGCCCACGGTCTCGCCCTCCTTGTCGAGCACCGCCAGGGCCGCCTTGATGATGGCGCGGGCCTGCATGTCGGGGATCGACGGGTAGAGCATGGCGAGGCGGCAGCCACGGGTGCCGAGCATCGGGTTCTGCTCGTGGAGCTTGTGCACCTGGGCGAGGGTGAGGCGCTCCGCCTCGATCTCGACCTGGCTGGCCCCGGTGAGCTCGAGCTTCTGCACCAGCAGCGCCTGCTCGGTGAGGTTGGGCAGGAACTCGTGCAGCGGCGGGTCGAGCAGGCGCACCGTGACCGGCAGGCCCTTCATCGCCGTGAAGATCTCCTCGAAGTCGGCCTGCTGCATCGGCAGGATCTCGGCGAGGGCGGCGGCCCGCTCCTCCTCCGTCTCGGCGAGGATCATCTTGCGCACGGCCGGGAGCCGGTCGGCGGCCATGAACATGTGCTCCGTACGGGCCAGGCCGATGCCCTCGGCGCCCAGCTCACGGGCCTTCGAGGCGTCCTCGAAGTTCTCGGCGTTGGCGCGCACGCCGAGGCGCCGCGCCTCGTCGGCCCACGAGACGACCTTCTGGAAGTCGTCGTTGAGGTCCGGCGGCACGAGCGGCAGCTCGCCGTCGAAGACCTCGCCGGTGGTGCCGTTGAGGGTGAGGGTGTCGCCGGGACCGTACACCTTGTCGCCGATGGTGACGGTGGCGGCCTTCGCGTCGATCTTGATGCTGGTGGCGCCCGCCACGCAGGTGATGCCCATGCCGCGCGCCACGACGGCCGCGTGCGAGGTCATGCCGCCGTGGGCGGTGAGCACGCCCTGGGCCACCATGACGCCGTGGATGTCGTCGGGGGTGGTCTCGTAGCGCACCAGGATGACCTTCTCGCCCTTGCCGCCGCGCTCGGCCGCGTCGTCGGCGTCGAACGAGAGGGCGCCCACCGCGGCACCCGGCGAGGCCGGCAGGCCCTTCACGATGGCGGTGGCCTCGTGGTCGGGGTCGATGGCGGGGTGCAGCAGGGCGTCGAGCGCCGACGGCTCGATGCGCAGCAGCGCCTCCTCCTTGGTGATGAGGCCCTCGTCGACCATGTCGACAGCGGTCTTCACCGCCGCGGCGGCGGTGCGCTTGCCGTTGCGGGTCTGCAGCATGTAGAGTTTGCGATCCTCGATCGTGAACTCCATGTCCTGCAGGTCCTTGTTGTGGAGCTCCAGCTTGGCCATGGTGTCGAGCAGCTCCCGGAACGCCTCCGGCAGCACCTCCTCCATCTCGGCCAGCGGGCGCGGGGTCCGGATGCCGGCCACCACGTCCTCACCCTGGGCGTTGACGAGGAACTCGCCGTAGAGCTCCTTGGCGCCGGTGGCGGGGTTGCGCGAGAAGCACACGCCGGTGGCGGAGGTGTCGCCGCGGTTGCCGAACACCATCTGCTGCACGTTCACGGCGGTGCCCAGGTTGCGGGAGATGCCGTTGGCGCGGCGGTACACCTCGGCGCGGGGGTTGAGCCACGACTTGAACACGGCGTTGACGGCCCGGTTCAGCTGCTCGCGGGGGTCGGAGGTCCACTCGCCGCCCAGGGCCTCGTTGGCGAGGTCCTTGAACTTCTGGGTGAGCTCCTTGAGGTCGTCGGCGGTGAGGTCGGTGTCGTTGGCCACCCCCTTGGCGGCCTTCATCTCGGTGAGGGCGTCCTCGAACACGTCGGGGGCGATGCCCTCGACGACCTCGCCGTACATCTGGATGAAGCGGCGGTAGCAGTCGTACGCGAACCGCTCGTTGCCCGACTCCTCGATGATCGCCGGCACGGTCTCGTCGGAGATGCCGAGGTTGAGGATCGTGTCCATCATGCCCGGCATGGACTGCACGGCACCTGAGCGCACCGAGACCAGCAGCGGCTTCTCGCTCGCGCCGAGCTTGCGGCCGATACGCTCCTCGAGGCGGGCCAGCCCGGCCTGCACCTGCTCGGCCAGGCCCTCGGGCCAGGCGCCGTCATTGTTCATCGCGTCGACGCACGCCTGCGTGGTGACGGTGAACGCGTCGGGCACGGGGACGCCGATCTTCTTCATGTCGGCGAGGCCGGCGCCCTTGCCGCCGAGGAGCGGCTTCATGGACATGTCGCCCTCGGACAGGTCGTAGACGTACTTCGTCGGTTCGGTCATTGCGAGCTGTAACTCCTTCGATGTGCTCGTGCCCCCGGGGCCCGCAGGCGTCGCGGCGACGGCCGCCGCATCCCCCTCAGCCGGACCGGGTTGGACGCCCGTCAGCCTACCTCTTGTCGCCGGTGCCCCCGGACGTGCCCCGTCCCAGCCCGCTCGCGGGCCGTCGCGTACGAGCCGGGCCGGCCCAGCCGGCCCTGCCGCCCACCTGACGAACCGTGGTCGCCTAGGATCGGTGAGACTCCACGCAGCCCCAGGAGGAAGACCCGATGCCCACCAGCCGTCCGCGCCCGGGACGGCAGCGGATCCGGGGCATCGTCCGGCTCATCCGCGTGGGCGACATCCTCGTCGTGCTGGTGGCTGTCTTCCTCGCGGGCCTGGCCAGGTTCGGCGAGGTCACCTTGTTCTCGCTCGACGTACGTCCCGACGCCGGCTTCTCGTACTTCTGGATCGAGCTCGCCCTGGTCGTCGGCTGGCCGCTGCTGCTGGGGCTGGCGGGCGCCTACAACGACCGCTTCCTGGGCGCCGGGCCGCAGGAGTACACGGCGGTGGTGAAGGGCACCCTGTGGGCGTTCTCGGCGATCGCGATCGGGTCGTACGCGCTGAACCTGCGCCTGGCCCGCGGCTACGTGCTCGTGCTGCTGCCCGTCGGGTTGGCGCTGCTGCTGCTGGCCCGGCTGCTGTGGCGGGCCTGGGTGGCGAGGCTGCGGCGCCGCGGCGAGGCGATGCTGGAGGTGCTCGTCGTGGGTGAGGTGGGGCGCGCGAACCGGCTCATCCACACGTTCGGCCAGGTGCGCCGGGCCGGGTTCCGGGTCGTGGGGGCGTGCACGTCGGGGCGCGGGCCCGTGCTCGGCGACGTCCCGGTGGTGGGGTCCGAGCAGGACGCAGCGTCCCTCGCCGTCGACCTCGGCGTCGACGCGGTGGCGTTCACCTCGTCCAGCGTGACCGCCCGCCGGCTCGCCTGGGCGCTCGAGGGCACCGGGATCGACCTCATGGTGGTGCCCGGCATCCACGACGTCGCAGCCCCCCGGGTGGAGACCCGGCCCATCGACGACGTGATGCTCATGTACGTGCAGCCGCCCACCTTCCAGGGCTGGAAGCTGGTGGTGAAGACCGCCATGGACGTGGTCGGGGCGGCCCTGCTGCTCGTGGTGCTGGCGCTGCCGATGCTCGCGATCGGCCTCCTCGTGCGCCGCGGCGACGGGGGGCCGGCACTGTTCGCGCAGGAGCGCGTCGGCAAGGGCGGACGGCTGTTCACCATGTACAAGTTCCGCTCCATGGTGGTGGACGCCGAGCGGCTGCGCGCCGACCTCGTCCCCCGCCGCGACGCGGCCGACGAGCCCGACCGGGGCCCCCTGTTCAAGCTGCGCAACGACCCGCGCGTCACGCCCGTGGGCCGGCTGCTGCGGCGGACGAGCCTCGACGAGCTGCCGCAGCTGTTCAACATCCTCAAGGGCGAGATGAGCCTCGTCGGGCCGCGGCCGCCGCTGCCCAGCGAGGTCGCCGAGTACGACCAGGACACGATGCGGCGGCTGCTCGTCAAGCCCGGCCTCACCGGGCTGTGGCAGGTGAGCGGCCGCTCCAACCTGACCTGGGAGGAGTCGGTGCGCCACGACCTCTACTACGTGGAGAACTGGTCGGTGATGGGCGACATCCTCATCCTGCTGCGCACCTTCCGGGCCGTCGTCACCGCCCGCGGCGCCTACTGAGCCGACCGTCCCGGTCGCGTGGTGGGAACGGGTTCGGAGGTGTCGGTGGCGAGGGCTAACGTGTCCCGCGTGCCTGAACCGGTGATCCGAGCCCGACGGCTCCGCAAGACCTACGGCACGCTCGTAGCGGTCGACGACATCGACGTCGACGTCGCGCCCGGCGAGTCCTTCGGGCTGCTCGGGCCCAACGGGGCGGGCAAGTCCACCACGATGCGCATGATCGGGGGCACCTCCACGCGGACGGCGGGCGAGCTCACGGTGGCAGGGCTCGACCCGGCGACCCACGGCCCCGAGGTGCGGGCGCACCTGGGGGTGGTGCCGCAGCAGGACAACCTCGACGAGGAGCTGTCGGTCGTCGACAACCTGGTGGTCTACGGACGCTACTTCGGCCTGCCCCGCTCCTACCTGCGGCCCCGGGCCAGGGAGCTGCTCGAGTTCGCCCAGCTCACCGAGAAGGCGCGCGAGCGGGTCGACCGGCTGTCGGGCGGCATGAAGCGGCGGCTCACGATCGCCCGGGCCCTGGTGAACGAGCCGCGGGTGCTGCTGCTCGACGAGCCCACCACGGGCCTCGACCCGCAGGCACGTCACGTGCTGTGGGACCGGCTGTTCCGGCTGAAGGAAGAGGGGGTGACCCTCATCGTCACCACCCACTTCATGGACGAGGCCGAGCAGCTGTGCGACCGGCTGATCGTCGTCGACAAGGGCCGCATCATGGCCGAGGGGTCGCCGCAGGACCTGATCCGGCGTTACTCCACCCGCGAGGTGCTGGAGCTGCGGTTCGGCTCCGAGCGCAACGCGCAGGTGCTGTCGCAGCTGGCGGGGCTGGGGGAACGCCACGAGGTGCTGCCCGACCGCATCCTGCTCTACGCCGACGACGGGGAGGCCACGCTCGACCAGGTGACGCGGCGGGGGCTGCACCCGCTCACCTCGCTGGTGCGCCGCTCGTCGCTGGAGGACGTGTTCCTGCGCCTGACGGGGAGGACCCTCGTTGACTGACACCGCCCGCGATCCCAACCGCCTCGCCTACTCGGGGCGGGCCCCGTCGCCTGCCGTCACCGCCCGCTACGCCCGCAGGTGGGGGTGGTGGCCCTACGCCGAGCACTTCCTGCGCGGCACGAGGGCGTACGCCTGGTCGGTGGCGCTGTCGTCGGTCGGCACCCCGGTGCTCTACCTGGTGTCGCTCGGCCTCGGCCTCGGCACCCTCGTCGACCGGGGGGCGGGGCAGGTCGACGGCGTGCCGTACCTGCTGTTCGTGGCACCGGCGATCCTCGTCTCCACCGTGGTGATGGGGGCGTCGGCCGAGTCGACCTACCCGGTGATGGCAGGCTTCAAGTGGATGCGGCTCTACCACGCCCCGATCGTGACCCCGCTCTCGCCGCGCCAGGTCGCCACCGGGCACTTCGTGGGCGTCCTGCTGCGGTTCGGGGCACAGGCCGCGGTCGTGTGGCTCGTGCTGCTGGCGTTCGGGGCGGCGCCGTCGGCGTGGTCGTGGCTGCTGGTGGGCGTGGGGGTGCTCACCGCGGGGTCGATGGCCGCCCCCCTGCAGGCCTACGCCGCCACCCTCGACGACGGCCTGGCGTTCACGTTCGTGCAACGGTTCGTGGTGACGCCGATGTTCCTGTTCGCCGGCACCTTCTTCCCGTTGTCGGCCATGCCGGTGTGGCTCCAGTGGGTCGGGTGGGTCTCCCCCGTCTGGCACGGCACCCAGCTGGCCCGCATGGCGTCCTACGGGGCGGTGGTGCCCGGCTGGCTCGCGGCGGTGCACCTGGCCTACCTCGCGGTGCTCGCGGTGGCCGGCCAGCTCGCCGCCCGCCGGCTCTACGAACGGAGGCTGGCCCCGTGACCCGTCGTACGACCCACCCGGCCGCCGGCCGGCCGCTGCCGGCGCTGTACTCGGGCAACGTCCGGGCCGTGCTGGAGCGCGGCTGGGTGGCGGTCCGGCAGCAGAACTGGGTGGTGCTGGTGTCGGGCTTCTTCGAGCCGGTGTTCTACCTGATGAGCATGGGGGTGGGCGTCGGCCACCTGGTCGGCGCGGTCGGCACCGTCGGCGGGCAGCAGGTGTCGTACGCCGCGTTCATCGCGCCGGCGCTGCTGGCCACCTCGGCCATGAACGGCGCCGTCTACGACTCCACGTGGAACGTGTTCTTCAAGCTGCGCCACAGCCGGCTCTACGAGAGCATGCTCGCCACGAGCCTGGGGCCGCTCGACGTGGCGCTCGGCGAGATCTGCCTGGCGCTGCTACGTGGCCTGCTCTACGCCGTCGGCTTCATGGCGGTGATGCTGGCGATGGGTCTGGTGTCGTCGCCGTGGGCGCTGCTGATGGTGCCGATGGCGGTGCTGGTCGCCTTCGGGTTTGCGTCGTTCGGCATGGGGGTCACGAGCTTCATGACCACGTTCCAGCAGCTGGAGCTGGTGGCGTTCGCGCTGCTGCCGATGTTCCTGTTCTCGGCCACCCTGTTCCCCGTCGACGTGTTCCCGCCGGCGGTGCAGTGGTTCGTCATGGCCATGCCGCTGTGGCACGCCGTCGAGGCGATGCGGCACCTCTCGGTCGGCCACCTCACGTGGACGACCCTGGCCCACACCTCCTACTTCGTGGTGATGACCCTGGTCGGGCTCGCCCTCACCACGAGGCGCCTGCGCAGCCTCTTCCTGAGGTGAGCACGGAGCGCGGCGCGGATCACGGGGCTCGTCCCGGCCTCGGCACCGGAGCCGGGAAGGCACGGCTCAGGCGGCGCTGGTCACCTCGGGCGGCTCGAAGCTGGCCCGTACGCCGTACGCCTCGATGGCGGCCCGGAACGGCTCGACGTCCTCCTCGTGCAGGCTGGGCACGTCCTGGAAGTCGTAGCTCCAGCCGAGCAGCTCGTACTTGCGCTCCCCCATCTGGTGGAACGGCAGCAGCTGCACCTGGGCGATCCCGTTGGCCTTGAGGTGGGCGGCGAACGCGGCGGCGTCGTCGAGGGAGTCGTTGACGCCGGGGATGACGGGGATGCGCACCCACAGCGGCTTGCCGAGCCGGCGCAGGGTGGCGAGGTTCTCCAGCGGCAGGCCGTTGGCCACGCCGGTCCACCGCTTGTGGCGTGCCTTGTCGTGGTGCTTCACGTCGATGATCACGAGGTCGCACTCGCGGACGGCCTTGGTGAAGATGGCGTTGGCGACGTAGCCGGTGGTCTCGATGGCGGTGTGCACGCCCTCGGCGCGCAGCGCCCGCAGCAGCGAGGTCGCGAACTTGTGCTGCACCAGCGGCTCGCCGCCCGACAGGGTGACGCCGCCGCCGGACTCCTCGTAGAAGGGGCGGTCCTGCAGGCAGATCCGGACGACGTCGTCGACCCGGTAGTCGCGGCTGTCCTCGGTGAACACCGCCGGGTCCTCGGCGTCGCGCATCATGACGGGCCGCAGCTTGCGGCTGTTGGGGTTGGAGCACCAGGTGCAGGCCAGGGGGCAGCCCTTGAGGAACACGACGGTGCGGATCCCCGGTCCGTCGTGGATCGAGAACTTCTGGATGTTGAAGACGTGCCCCTCGGTGTCCGACATGCCTGGCTTTCGTATGACGACGGGTTCGGTTTCACTTGAAACGGAGTGTCGAGAACAGTAGCATCCGGGAGGCAGCGGTACCAAGCCCTTGTCACGGCGGACGAGGTGGGCGACCCCAAGGGACGGGGGCCGGCACCCACCGGTTAGGGTCTGGGCCGTCCGCACCCGACCAGAAGGATGGACGACGATGTCATCACAGCTCTACGCCCCGGTCTCCGGGGTGATGACCGCGCTCGACGAGGTACCCGACCCCGTGTTCGCCTCCCGGATGGTGGGAGACGGGGTCTCGATCGACCCGATCGACGACCGGGTCGTCGCCCCGTGCGACGGCACCGTCACCCTGATCCACCCGGCCGCGCACGCGCTCACGGTGACCACCGCCGACGGCGTGGAGGTCATGGTCCACGTCGGCCTCGACACGGTCGACCTCAAGGGTGAGGGGTTCACCCCGCTCGTCGCGGTGGGCGACCAGGTCACCCGCGGGCAGCCGCTGCTCGACTTCGACGCCGACACGGTCGCCGAGCGTGCCACGAGCCTGCTCACCCAGATGCTCATCGTCAACCTCGACGCGGTGTCGGACCTGGTCCCCGCCGAGGGCGTGGTCACTGCGGGTACCGACGTGGCCCTGCGCTACACCCTGGTCGGCGGCTCGGCCGCTGACGCCGGCGCCGACACCGGCGACCGGGTGGAGTCCGACGGCATCGTCGTGCTCGCCGCGTCCGGCCTCCACGCCCGCCCCGCCGCGGTGCTCGCCCAGCAGGCGCGGGCGTTCACCAGCCAGGTGCGGGTGCTCCACCACGGCCACGAGGCCAACGCGAAGAGCGTCACCGCCGTCATGACCCTCAACATCGCCCACGGCGACGAGGTCCGCCTCGCCGCCTGGGGGCCCGACGCCGACGACGCCGTCCGTACGCTCGCCGCGGCGGTCCGGTCCGGGCTGGGCGAGGCGGTCGTCGCGGTGACCGCCGCCGCCGAGCCGGACGCTGCCGCCGCGCCAGCCGACCCCGACCGCATCCAGGGCGTCGCCGCCTCCCCCGGGCTGGCGGTCGGCACCGTCGTCCGGGTCGCACCGCCCGACATCGAGGTGGCACCCACGCCCGCGGGCAGCCCCGCCGACGAGCGGGCGAGCTTCGCCGCCGCGCTCGACCGGGCCCGGGCCCAGCTCGCCGACCTGGAGCGCGAGACCGCCGCCCGCGTCGGCATCTACCAGGCCGAGATCTTCAGCGCGCAGCGCCAGATGCTCGACGACCCCGACCTGCTCGACGCGGTGGCCGACGCCGTCCGCGACGGCCAGGGCGCCTCGTACGCGTGGAAGCGGGCCTACGAGGACCATGCCGCCGCGCTCGCGGCGCTGCCCAACCCGCTGCTGTCGGCCCGCGCCTCCGACATCCGCGACGTGGGCCTGCGGGTGCTGGGCGAGCTCACCGGCACCAAGCCCGCCCGCGCCCAGATGCCGGACGATGCCATCGTGGTGGCCCGCGACCTCACCGCGTCCGACACCGCCGGCCTCGACCCGCAGCGGGTCCGCGGCTTCGTCATCACCGAGGGCGGGGCGACCTCGCACAGCTCGATCCTGGCGCAGTCGCTCGGGATCCCGGCCGTGGTCGGCGCCGAGGCCAGGGTGCTCGACCTCGCCGACGGCACCCCGGTGGTGGTCGACGGCGGCGAGGGCGTCGTACGGCTCAACGTGGCCCCCGACGAGCTGGAGCGGATCCGGGAGCGGCTGGTCGCCGACGCGGCCCGCAAGCGCCGCAACCTGGAGGCCGCCGCGGAGCCGGCGGTGACCCGCGACGGCCACCGGGTGGAGGTGGTCTGCAACATCGGCAGCATCGCCGACGCGGTGACCGGCATGGCCAACGGTGCCGAGGGGGTGGGGCTGCTGCGCTCCGAGTTCGTCTTCCTCGACCGGGCCACCGCCCCCACCGAGGACGAGCAGGCCGACCTGTACGCGGCCGCGGCCGAGGCCGTGGGCGCCGGCAACCGGCTCATCATCCGCACCCTCGACGTGGGCGGCGACAAGCCGCTGCCCTACCTGCCGATGCCGCACGAGGAGAACCCGTTCCTCGGCCAGCGCGGGATCCGGGTGGGCCTGGAGCACCAGCAGGACGTGCTGCGGCCGCAGCTGCGGGCGATCCTCAAGGCCGCCCGGCGCAGCACCGCCAACATCCACGTCATGTTCCCGATGATCACCACGCTGACGGAGTTCCGCTACGCGAAGGCGATCCTGGAGGAGGAGCGGGCTGCCCTCGACGCGCCGCGGGTGCCGGTGGGCATCATGGTCGAGGTGCCGACGGTCGCCGCGATGGCCGACCAGTTCGCCCGCGAGGCCGACTTCTTCAGCATCGGCACCAACGACCTCACGCAGTACACGATGGCCATGGACCGCGGCCACCCGAAGCTCGCCCCGCACGTGGACGCCCTCAACCCGGGCGTGCTGGCGCTCATCAAGGCGACCGTGACCGGCGCCCACGCCCACGGCGTGTGGGTCGGGGTCTGCGGCGCCCTCGCCTCCGACCCGGCCGCCGCGACGGTGCTGCTGGGCCTCGGGGTCGACGAGCTCAGCCCCGTCATCTCCACCGTCGCCGACGTCAAGGCCGCCGTACGCGACCTCGACCTCGCCGAGGCCACCGCGCTCGCCGAGCGCGCCCTGGCCGCCGACGACGCCGCCGCGGTGCGTGCCCTGATCCACCCCGCAACCAACCAGATCCACTGAACCGGAAGGATCACAACCTCCATGTCAACGACGACTCCCACCGAGGCCGAGTCGCGGCCTCGCCGGGGCAGCAAGGCCTTCGCGTTCCTGCAGCAGCTGGGCAAGTCCCTCATGCTGCCGGTCGCCATGCTGCCCGCCGCCGGCATCATGCTCGGTGTCGGTGGCGCCATCCTCGGCGGCGCCGAGCAGAACGGGTGGACGCTGCCGGATGCGCTGCGCATCTTCCTCGAGGTCCTGGCGGCCTCGGGCGAGCCGATCTTCGCGGCCATGCCGCTGCTGTTCGCCATCGGCGTCGCCCTGGGCATGACGAAGAACGACGGCGTCTCCGCCCTGGCCGCCACCGTGGGCGTGCTGGTGATGACGACCACCATGGGCGTGGTCGGCAAGGAGACCGGCCAGATCAAGTCGCTCGACCCCACGGTGCCCGCGGCCGACCAGACCGCCCCGTTCACGTTCCTCGGCATCGAGACCATCTCGGTCGGCGTGTTCGGCGGCATCATCATGGGCATCGTCGCCGGCTACCTGTTCAACCGCTTCTACCGCATCCAGCTGCCGCCCTACCTCGGGTTCTTCGCCGGCAAGCGGTTCGTCCCGATCGTCACCTCGCTGGCCGCCGTCGCGGTCGGCATCGTGCTGTCGTTCGTGTGGCCGCCGATCGGCAACGGCATCCGCATGTTCGGCGACTGGGCCTCGGGCGCGGCCACCCCGGTGGCGGTCCTCATCTACGGCGCCGTCGAGCGTGCCCTCATCCCGGTGGGCCTCCACCACATCTGGAACGCGCCGTTCTACTACGAGATCGGCACCTGCACCACCGAGACGGGGGCCACCCTCCACGGCTGGACCACCTGCTTCTTCGCCGGCGTGCCCGAGATGGGCCACCTGGGCGGCGGCTACCTGTTCAAGATGTTCGGTCTGCCCGCGGCCGCGCTGGCGATCTGGCGCACGGCCAAGCCCGAGAACCGGGTCAAGATCGGCTCCATCATGGTGTCGGCGGCCCTGACCTCCTTCCTCACCGGCATCACCGAGCCCATCGAGTTCGCGTTCCTGTTCGTGGCTCCGATCCTCTACGTGGTGCACATCTTCCTGGCCGGCTCGGCGTTCCTGGTGATGGACCTGCTCGGCGGCCGGCTCGGTCACACCTTCTCGCACGGCGCCATCGACTACCTGCTCTTCTACTCGATGGCCAACCGGCCGTGGCTGGTGCTGATCCTCGGCCCCATCTACGCCGTCATCTACTACGCGGTGTTCCACTTCCTGATCGTGCAGCTGCGGCTGCGTACGCCGGGTCGTGAGGCCGACGAGACCAACGGCGACGCCCCGGCGGCGGTGGCGGTGTCCGGCACGGGGACGCTGGCCGACCCGCGCGACGACTTCGCGCTGCAGCTGGTGCGGGCCTTCGGCGGGCGCTCCAACATCGACGCGCTCGACGCCTGCATCACCCGGCTGCGGGTGACGGTGAAGGACAAGGCGCTGGTCGACCAGGCCCGCCTCGGCGCCCTGGGTGCCGCGGGCGTGCTCGTGGTCGGCAACAGCATGCAGGCGATCTTCGGGACCCGGTCGGAGAACCTGAAGACCGACATGGAGGACTACCTGGAGCACCGGGCCGGGGCCGAGGCCGACGAGGTGACGCCGCCGGCCGCGGCCGCCGAGCCCGAGCAGGCGGCGTCGGCCCTGGTGGCCGACGAGGCCGACACGCAGCGGGCCGACGCGATCCTCGCGGCACTCGGCGGGCCCGACAACGTGTCGCAGGTCCAGTGCCTGGCCAAGACCCGGCTGCGGTTCGCCGTCGCCGACCGGGCCAAGGTCGACGAGGCCGCGCTCACGGCCGCCGAGGTGCGCGCCGTGGTCTGGTCCGACGACGACGCCACGGTCACCCTGCTCGTGGGACCGCGCGCCGAGGCGTCGGCCCAGGTGCTGGAGGCGCTGCTCGCCTGACGGTTCGGACGGGGCCCCGCCGGCAGCGTCGGCGGGGCCCCACCCGTCCCCCCGCTCTCTCATAGACCCCCGAACAGGTTTCAAGAAGAACCCCCACCAGTTTCACTTGAAACTTGGGAGGGGGTTCTGTAGTCTCGTCCCAGGCGAGGAAGCCCCGTCGGCAAGGGAGAGCACACACGTATGTCCGAGACGCGGAACCGGATCCTTGAGTACGTCATGGATCACCAGCGCGCCGACGTCGCCGAGCTCGCTGCGATGCTCGCCGTCTCCCAGGTCACCGTACGCAAGAACCTCGACGCGCTGGAGCGCGACGGGCTGCTGCGCCGCGAGCACGGCTACGCGGTGGCCGTCTCCGAGGACAACATGCTGTCGCGCCTGGCGCTGCACCACGACATCAAGCGCCGCATCGCCCGCCGGGCCGCCGAGAGCGTCGCCGACGGCGAGTCGGTGATGATCGAGTCGGGCTCCTCGTGCGCGCTGCTCGCCCGCGCCCTGTTCGAGTCGCGGCGCGGCATCACGGTCGTCACCAACTCGGCGTTCATCGCCGACTACACCCGCCGCATCGACGGCGCCGACGTGGTGCTGCTGGGGGGCAACTACCAGACCGACGCGCAGGTGTGCGTCGGCCCGCTCGCCGTGGCGGCGGCCGCCAACTTCTACGTCTCGAAGCTGTTCATCGGCGTCGACGGCTACACCGAGGAGTCCGGCTTCACGGCCAAGAACCTGCAGCGCGCCGAGATGGTGCGCGCCATGGCCCGCCAGGCCGCCGAGCTCGTGGTGGTGACCGAGTCGCTCAAGTTCCCCAAGATGGGGGCGGTGCGCCTCGTCGGCGCCGCCGACGTGCACTCGGTCTACACCGACGACCGGCTGCCGGCCCCGATCCAGCAGCACCTCACCAGCGAGGGCGTCACGGTGGTCAAGGTGCCCGCCGACGCCCCGCGCAGCAAGTGACCCAGACCCGTACCTGATCTCCGCACCAGAGCCAGAACCGAGCCACACCCACAGCCATCGTCCGACCCACAAGGAGCCGCATCATGACCGCGACCCAGCAGCCGCACGCCACGCAGCCCGCCACGACTCCCCATTTCGGCACCCTGACCCCGCGCATGGCCGCGTGGCGCGAGGAGCTGATGGAGACCACGCCGTCGGTGTGCGCCGAGCGGGCGGTGCTCACCACCGAGTCGTACCGCGCCCATCAGCACGAGCCGATGGTGCTGCGCCGCGCCCTGATGGTCGACAACGTGCTGCGCCACATGAGCATCTACATCGAGCCGGCCACCCTCATCGCCGGCAACCAGGCGTCGGCGAACCGGGCGGCGCCGATCATGCCCGAGTACGCGATGGACTGGGTCATCGCCGAGCTCGACGAGTTCGACAAGCGCCCCGGTGACCGGTTCACCATCACCGAGGAGGTCAAGCAGCAGCTGCGCGACATCGCGCCCTACTGGGAGAACAACACGCTCAAGGACCGGGGCCTGGCCCTCATGCCGCCCGAGAGCCGCGTGTTCTACGACCTGGGCCTGATCCACCCCGAGGGCAACATCACCTCGGGTGACGCCCACATCGCGGTCAGCTACGAGCAGGTGCTGGCCCAGGGGCTGCGCGGCTACCTGGACCGGACGCAGGAGCAGCTGGCCGCCCTCGACCTGACCGAGCCGGGCGCGCTGCGCAAGTCGTACTTCTACCGTGCGATCGTGATCACCCTCGAGGCGGTCATCGCGTTCGCCCACCGCTACGCCGACCTGGCCGACGACCTCGCCTCCACCGAGCCCGACGCCGACCGGCGCGCCGAGCTCACCGAGATGGCCCGCATCCTGCGCCGCGTCCCCGAGCACCCGGCCGAGACGTTCCGCGAGGCGCTGCAGTCGGTGTGGCTGGTGCACCTGGCGCTGCAGATCGAGTCCAACGGCCACTCGCTGTCGTACGGGCGGTTCGACCAGTACATCAACCCGTTCTACGAGGCCGACCTCGCCGCCGGGCGCGTCACCGAGGACCAGGCGGTCGAGCTGCTGACGAACCTGTGGCTGAAGACGATCACGGTCGCCAAGATCCGCGGCTGGTCGCACACCCGGTTCTCGGCGGGCGGCCCGCTCTACCAGAACGTGACGGTGGGCGGTCAGACCGTCGACGGCAAGGACGCGGTGAACCCCACCTCGTGGCTGGTGCTGAAGTCGGTGGCGCAGACGAAGCTGCCGCAGCCGAACCTCACGGTGCGCTACCACAAGGGGCTCTCCGACGAGTTCATGCTCGAGTGCGTCGAGGTGATGCGGCTCGGGTTCGGCATGCCGGCCCTCAACAGCGACGAGGTGATCATCCCGTCGCTGATCGAGAAGGGGGTCAGCCGTGAGGACGCCTACAACTTCTCGGCCATCGGCTGCGTCGAGGTGGCGGTGCCGGGCAAGTGGGGCTACCGCTGCACCGGCATGAGCTTCCTCAACTTCATGAAGACGCTGCTGATCGCCATGAACGACGGCGTCGACCCGAAGACGGGCACCCGCCTGGCCACCGGCACGAAGCACTTCACGCAGATGACCAGCTTCGACGAGGTGATGGCGGCCTGGGAGGTCACGGTGCGCGAGTTCCAGCGCCAGTGCGTGATCCTCGACGCGGCCGCCGACACGGCGCTGGAGGAGAACGTGGCCGACATCCTCTGCTCGGCGCTCACCGACGACTGCATCGGCCGCGGCAAGCCCATCAAGGAGGGCGGGGCGGTCTACGACTTCGTCTCGGGCCTGCAGGTGGGCATCGCCAACCTGGGCGACTCGCTGGCCGCGATCAAGCGCTGCGTGTTCGAGGACCGCACCATCACCACCACCGAGCTGTGGGAGGCGCTGCAGAACGACTTCGAGGGCGTGCGCGGCAAGGAGATCCAGGCCCTGCTGCACGCGGCGCCCAAGTACGGCAACGACGACGACTACGTCGACCAGCTGCTGGTGGACGCCTACGACATCGCGATCGACGAGATCCTCAAGAGCCGCAACACCCGCTACGGCCGCGGCCCGATCGGCGGCACCTACTACGCCGGCACCTCGTCGATCTCGGCGAACGTGCCGCAGGGCGCCTCCACGGCGGCGACCCCCGACGGCCGCAACGCGGGCGTGCCGCTGGCCGAGGGCTGCTCGCCGGCGCACGGCTCCGACGTCAACGGCCCCACCGCGGTGTTCAAGAGCGTCGGCAAGCTGCCGACCCACGCGATCACCGGTGGCGTGCTGCTCAACCAGAAGGTCAACCCGCAGATGCTGATGAAGGAGGCCGACCGCCGCAAGCTGGTGATGCTGCTGCGCGCGTTCTTCAACCGGCTGGAGGGCTTCCACGTGCAGTACAACGTGGTGAGCCGCGAGACCCTGCTCGACGCGCAGGCCCACCCGGAGCGCTACCGCGACCTGATCGTGCGGGTGGCCGGCTACAGCGCGTTCTTCAACGTGCTGAGCAAGGCGACGCAGGACGACATCATCGCCCGTACGGAGCAGACGCTCTGACGAGCTGACCCGCTGCTGCGAGGGGCACCATGCGCCTGGCGTTCGGGATCGACGTGGGTGGGACCGGCATCAAGGCCGCCTGCGTCGATCTCGACGCGGGCCAGGTGGTGGGGCGGCGGCACGTGGTCCCGACCCCGGGCGGCGCGACCCCGGACGCCGTCGCCGACGCGATCGCCGAGGTGGTGGTCGGCTGCGGCTGCGTCCGGGCGACCCGCATCGGGGTGACGGTGCCGGCCGTGGTCGACCCGCGGGGCGTGGTGCGTACGGCCGCCAACATCGACCCGTCGTGGATCGGCACCGACGCGGTGCGCCTGCTGCGGCAGCGGGTGGGCCGCGACATGGTGGTGCTCAACGACGCCGACGCGGTGGGCCTGGTGGAGGTGCGGTTCGGCGCGGCCGCCGACCATGAGGGCGTCGTGCTGGTGGTGGCCCTCGGTACGGGGATCGGCACGGCCCTGGTCACCGGCGGCCGTCTCGTGCCCAACACCGAGCTCGGCCACCTGGTGGTCGACGGCCACAACGCCTGCTTCTGGGCGTGCGCGGTGGCCCGCGAGCGCGAAGGCCTGGACTGGCCTCAGTGGGCCGCCCGCCTCGACGCCTACCTCCACTACCTCGAAGACCTCATGTGGCCCGACCTGATCGTCATCGGCGGCGGCGTCTCGCAGGCGGCCGACCGGTTCTTCCCGCTGCTCACCACCCGGACGCCCCTGGTGGCGGCCGCCCGCTTCAACGACGCCGGCATCATCGGCGCCGCCCTCGCCTGCGCCGACGCCGACCTCGACGAGCCCGCCTGCCCCGCCGTCCACAGCTGCCGCCTGCCCGAATCCTGCTCACGATGAACGGCGGGGCGGCTGAGCCTCCTCTGGACAGATACGGACTGCCGACCGGGGTCGTGCGCATCTCCACGAGATGTTCTTTTGCCTTCGGCCTGCCGATCGGGTTATGTCGTTGTGTGCGAACGGATCGTGCCTGGTTGGCGAGGTATCAGGATGGCGACCGTGCTGCGGTGTGGGCTGAGATCGCAGCCGCCGGCCACCTTCGTGGGACGGAGGCCGAGCACGAGGCTCGGCTGGTGTGCGACGAGATGGCGCGCCGGGCGCGTCACAACATCGACACGCTCGTGGCGCGGCTCAGCGAGATCTACGAGTTCACGGCCCCCGACTGGGAGGAGCCGTGCGAGCCGCTGCTGCTGCCCGACCCAGGACTCGACGAGTTCCTGGCGAGGTTGGATCGACAGGTGGGCCCGCTCCCGCTGAGCCTGCTGTCGTGGGCGCGGATCGTGGGGGACGTGTGGCTCGTCGGCCTGTTCACCGACGGTGAGCCGCCGCCCGGAGACCCCCTCGTGCTGGGGCTGTCGCAGCATTCGTACGACGTCGAGCAGATCGTGGAGTTCGTGGCGCGCCGGTGCGACGACCAGGGGCGGTCCGAGATCCTCATAGGCCCGTGCTCACAGGGCAAGATGGGCTACAGCGGGGGTGTGGACACGATCCTGGTGCCTGATGGGGGAGCCATCGGCGTCTACCACCGGACCGCCGAGGATGACCAGGTGCCGCTCGTCACGTATCTCAACCGATGCTTCGCCGGCGGCGGGTTCTACTCGTACCCGTACGAGCTGACACCGTTGCAGCGCAGCCTGGCAGAGGGCCTGCTCGAGCTGTGAGCCCTGTGCGTCGCTGCGTCAACCCCAGGTGACACCCGCGGCGAGCTGAGCCGCCAGGCGGTCGCGGACGGGAGACATCCTGCGGCGGGCGCTGCTCGCCTTCGTCACCCGGAGGGCCCAGCCGATCTCGGGGAAGACGTCGACGTCGTACCCGCTCAGGAGCTGGTCGAGGGCGACCAGCAGCGGGCGCAGGTCGCCGGTGCGCTCGGCCCTGGCCTCCGCGGCTCCGAGCACCATGCGCCGCAGGCGTTGCTCGACGTCACCGGCCCACAGGCGACGCGGTTGGCGGAGCACGTCGCGGCGCACGGTGGTGGCGGTACGTGTCGCAGACGGCTGGCGCCAGCACCGCTTCGACCGGCTCGACCACCCACATGAGCACCAGTCCCGAGCATGGTGGTGGGACTGGCCTGGGACGCGGCCGCCACGGCGGCGTACGGGTCGGCCCCGCTCCCCCGACTCATGGGGGCCAGGTAGCGCCTGCGGTCCTCCAGCCACGCCGGCAGGACCTGCTCCATGCGCTGCCTCACCGGCCTGAGCGCCTCGCGGACCGCCTCGGCACCCGCCCCCTGCTGTGCCGCCCGCAGCGCGGCCGCCACCTCATCGCGCCACGGGATCGCGACCGGGTTCGCAGCATCGAGCCCGGTCAGTCCCAGCAGGGCCTGCGCGAGGCTGGTCGAGTCCCCGGTGACGAGCTCGGCGACGCCCAGCTGGACGAGCGTCAGGTGCTCGACTCCCCCGACCTCGGGCGCCACGCTCTCGCCGCTGCGCATCGCGAGGTATCCGGCTCTCAGGATCTCGCTGCGCAGCGTCCGCATCGCAGCCACGTCCCACGAGTCCACCCCGTCGACCAGCCGTTGCTGGCGGCTCAGGTAGGCCTGCAGCGACTCCTCGGTCGACAACCTCTCCCACGCCTCGGCCAGCCACAGCAGCTGCAGCCCGACGTGCGCCTGGGCACGTACGGGCAGCTCGGCTGAGAGGTCGGCCAGCGTGTCGTCGTGCCTCATGGTCGCGTGCTGGTCGGTGCTCTTCGGACGGCCAGGAGTCCAGCCGCCGATCTCCCAGCCCGCTCGTGACCACCTTCTCGGGGGCCTCCGCCGACGCCACCCGCATCCGCGGTGCCATACCTGCGCACGGGCGTCACGCTACTCGTCGCGCACCTGTCACGCGACGCCCGCCGGGTCCGGCCGGGCGAGGGGCCGAGCCCGCAGTCGAAGGATCGGCGGCGGGCTGCCAGGATGGGGTGGTGACTGAGACCAACCCCCTCCTCCACCCGAGCCCGCTGCCGTTCGGGCTGCCCGACTTCGCCCGGATCCGCCCCGAGCACTACCGTGACGCCGCGCTGGCCGGCATGGCCGAGCAGCGGGAGGCGATCCGTACCATCACGGCCGACCCGGAGCCGCCCACGGTGGGCAACGTGCTCGATGCGTGGGAGGCGTCGGGCCGTACGCTGCGCCGGGCGCTGTACGCCTTCTACACGCGGCGGTCGTCCGACACCGACGACGCCCTCGACGCGATCGACGCCGAGCTCTCGCCGCTGCTGGCGGCCCACACCGACGAGATCATGCTCGACCGCGGGCTCTACGAGCGGTGCGTGGCGCTGCAGCAGCGGGCCGACGCCCAGCAGGTGAGCCTCGACGCCGAGGCGGCGTGGCTGCTGGCCGAGACGCTGCGCGAGTTCCGGCAGCGGGGCGTGGGCCTCGACGACGCCGCCCAGGCGCGGCTGCGGGAGCTCAACGCCGAGATCGCGGCGCTGGAGACCGAGTTCACCCAGGTGGTCGTCGCCGGCCGCAACGCGGCGGCGGTGCACGTGACCGACGAGGCGCAGCTGGCGGGGCTGGCCGACGACGCCAAGGCGGCGTGCCGGGCCGCGGCCACCCGCCGCGGCCTCGACGGGTGGGTGCTGGAGCTGGTGAACACCACCGGCCAGCCGATGCTCGCCTCGCTGCGTGACCGGTCGCTGCGGCAGCGCCTGTTCGAGGCGTCGGTCTCGCGCGGGCTCGGCGGCGAGCACGACACCCGCGGGCTGATCGTCCGGCTGGCACGGCTGCGCTCGCAGCGGGCCACCCTGCTGGGGTACGAGCACGCGGCCGCCGCCGTCGCCGACCGCGGCTGCGCGAAGACGACCGCGGCCGTGAACGAGATCCTGCACCGGGTGGGCCCGGCGGCGGTGGCGAACGCGCGCCGCGACGCCGCCGAGCTGCAGCGCCGCCTCGACGAGATCGAGCCTGGCGCCACGCTGGAGCCGTGGGACTGGCAGTACCTCGCCGAGCTGGAGCGGGTGCGGCGGTTCGCCCTCGACGACGAGCAGCTGCGCCCGTACCTCGAGTTCCGTACGGTGCTGGTCGAGGGGGTGCTGGCCGCGGCCACCGACCTCTACGGCATCACGTTCCACCCGCGTGACGACCTCGCCGGCTACGCGCCCGACAACCTCGTGTTCGAGGTGCGCGACGCCGACGGCACCCCGATGGCGCTCGTGGTGCTCGACCCGTACGCCCGGCCCACCAAGCAGGGCGGGGCGTGGATGACCAGCCTGGTCGACCAGAACCACCTGCTGGGGGAGCTGCCGGTGGTCACCAACAACTGCAACCTGGTGAAGCCGGCCGACGGCGGCCCCACCCTCATGAGCTGGACGAACGTCATCACCCTGTTCCACGAGTTCGGCCACGACCTGCACGGGCTGCTGTCGGACGTGCGCTACCCGTCGCGGGCGGGTACGTCGACGCCGCAGGACTTCGTCGAGTTCCCCAGCCAGGTCAACGAGATGTGGGCCTGGGACCCCGACCTCATCGCCCGCTACGCGGTGCACCACGAGACCGGCGAGCCGATCCCGCCGCAGTGGATCGAGACCATGGTGGCCGCCCGCGGCTTCGACGAGGGCTACGCCGCCACCGAGGCGTTCGCGGCGATGCTGCTCGACCAGGCGTGGCACCAGACCCCGCTCGACCAGCTGCCCGCCTCGCCCGACGAGGTGGTGGCGTTCGAGGCGGCGGCGCTGGCCGCGGCGGGGATGGACTACCCGCTCGTGCCGCCGCGCTACCGCACCGGCTACTTCAGCCACGTGTGGAGCGGCCACTACGCGGCGAGCTACTACTCGTACCTGTGGAGCGAGGTGCTGGACGCCGACACCGTCGCCTGGTTCGCCGAGCACGGCGGGCGCACCCGCGCCAACGGGGAGGCGTTCCGCCGCGGCCTGCTGGCGAAGGGCGGCTCGGTCGACGTGATGGCGGCCTACCGGGCGTTCCGGGGCGCCGACCCCGACGTCACCCACGTGCTGCGCCGTCGCGGCCTGCTCGGCTGACGGTGACCTGGTGAGCGGCGCCCCACCCGGGCGGGTCCCCGCGCGGGAACGGTTCGCGTTCGCCGCCGGCGACGTGTTCGGCGGCGGCGGGGCGTCGCTCATCAACGTGTGCTACCTGTTCTTCCTCACCGACGTGGTGGGGCTGCGTCCCGGCCTGGCCGGCACCGCGGTGCTCGTGGCGCGGCTGTGGGACTCGGTGAACGACCCGCTCGTGGGCGCGTTGTCGGACCGTACCCGTACCCGGATCGGGCGTCGCCGGCCGTACCTGCTCGCCGGCGGGCTGCTGCTGCTCGTCGTCACGGCGCTGCTGTGGCTGCCGACGCCACCGGTGCCGCACGGCTCGCAGGTGGGGCTCATGCTGTGGGCGGCGGGCAGCTACATCGCCTACAACACGGTGCAGACGATGATCGTGGTGCCGTACGCGTCGCTGTCGACCGAGCTGTCGCCGGTGCCCGCCGAGCGTGACCGGGTGAACGTGCTGCGGCTGCTGCTCTCCACCGTCGCCAGCGCTCTGATCACCCTGCTCGCCACCTCCCTCGTCACCGCCCACCGGGCGGGCAGCCTGTCGGCCTCCGGGCTGTACGCGGCGCTGGTGCTCGGGTTCGGCTCGCTGTTCACCCTCGTCGTGCTGGGGGTCGCCGTCGTGGCCCGGGAGCGCGTGCCGGCTACACCGATCGACCCGTTCTCGGCGCGTACGTTCGCCGCCCCCTTCGCCCACCGCCCGTTCCGGGTGCTCATCGCGATGTACCTGTGCCACGCCGTCGCCATGGACGTGGTGGCGGCCACGGTGCTCTACTACTCGGCGTACGTCGTGCGCGTCAGCCCCACCGTGTTCCTGGCCTGCTTCATCGTCGTCAACGTGATCGCGTTCTTCGTGGTGAGCCGCCTGGTGCGCCGGGTCTCCAAGCACGTCGTCTACCGCACCGGGCTGCCGGTGGCGCTCGTGGCCGTGTGGGCGGTGGCGCTGTACCCGGCGTCGTGGCCACCGGCGGGGGTGTACGCGGCGGCTGCGCTGCTGGCCGCCGGCATGGCGGGTGCGCAGCTGATGCCGTGGGTGATGCTGCCCGACGTGCTCGACGCGGCCGAGGTCGCCGACGGGCGCCGCCCCGCCGGCTCGTTCGCGGGCGTGATGTCGTTCACCCGCGGCGTCGGCAGCTCGTTGGCGATCTTCCTGCTCGGCTGGGCGCTGCAGGTGTCCGGCTACGACCCTGCCGTCGGCGCCCAGCCTGCGACGGCCGTGCTCGCCATCCGGCTGGCGCTCCTCACGGTCGTGGTCACCCTGCTCACCCTCGGCTGGCTCGCCGCCCGCCGCTACCCGCTCACCCGCGAGGTCACCGTACGCAACGCCGCCACCCTCGCCGAGCGCGCCGGCTGAGACCGATCGAGGCCGGACCACCGCTCGACGCTCGCCCGCACTCCGCTGGTCAAACAGTGCGAAACTGCGGCAGCAAGGGGTTATGCGCTGCCGCGCAAAGGTCCTCGCACCTGCCGGGTCAGGTGCGCCCGCGTAGCCCGATCACTCCCGATTCGTCCCGAGTCCCACACGGTGACCCTTCGCAAGGTAGTGTGTGCCCAGACAGGACCCCGACAAGCGTCACCCCTAGTTTGGAAAGGTGGATCCTCATGGCGGAAGCCGACATGCCTGAGTTATTCGACCGTCTCACGAAGGCTACGGGAGAATGGGCCAACCAGGCACCCCAGCCGTTCGACTGGCAGTCCTATGAGCTCACCTCTGAGCGCCGCATCTCAGGAGAAGACCCGCAAGGTCACGTCACGGTCGTGATGGACGATTTCAAGATCGCCTCGATCCGCATCGATCATGTCTGGGTCGCCGAGCCGGGCCGCACGATCAGCGAACTCGAGGACAGTATCGTCAAAGCTGTCAACACAGTCCTGAAGCAGTACCTCGTCGAGGAGTTCACGGAGGCTGGCCAAGCCTCTCTCCCGATGGGTGAGATCCACGAGCGACTCAAAGAGCTCTCCGCAGACTTCAGCGCAGCCTACGCGCGGGCGATGGGCACGATCGAAGGGAGGACTCGATGACCGACACCGTCTTCGATCCTCGGTCCTGGGCCATCAGCGGTGACGCGTTCACCCAGGAGAGCGCAGACATCGCTGCCAAGGTCACCTCGACTCTCGGCTCCATGGACGTCGAGGCCCTGGGCTGCACCCGAGGCGGACACGCCGCTGACGTGGCACTCAGCCTCGTGGTGCCACCCATCCTCGAGGTCTTCACCGAAACCATCGAGGGTATCGCTGAGGGCCTGCGGGCGACCGGCGAGATGATGGACGCCACGGGAACGGCTTATGCCCAGACAGAGTCCGCGAACACCGACGCCGGCCAGACAGCCGCCAGCGCCTGAAGGAGAGCGATATGGCACTGACACTCCCCGGTTGGCTCGTCGAAGCCATCCGCTACATCGGCTATGAGTTCCCGCAGACCAATGAGGACGTCATGCACCAGTGGGCCGACTCTCTGCGCCAGCTCGCCAGCACCGTCGATTCGGCTGAAGGTGAGCTCCAGGGAGCGGTCAGGCACCTCACCAGCAACAACGAGGGTCCTACCATGGATCAGATCCTCGACAGGCTTTCCGCGAACGACTCCAACCTCCACTTTCTCAAGGAGTTCAGCGAGGGAGCGACCCAAGCCGCGACGACGGTGGATCTCATGGCCGACGCAGTAGTCGTCATGAAGGGGGTCGTGCTGTTCCAGCTCGCACTCCTGGCGCCTGCGATCGCTTCGGGCCCTGTGAGCTTCCTGCTGAAGAAAGGCGTGGAGTACGCTATCGATCAAGCCGTGGACTACGCTGTCAGCTACTTCTTGGCAGGTGAATGATGCCCGTCAAGAATCCGAGCGAAAAACTTCGCGGACGGCTCGCTAAGATCAACCCGAGGCTCAAGTTCGACCCGAAGCCTTTCGATCAGAAAACGATCGGCGGGCTCAAGGCGGATATCGCGTACGTGTCCAGCAAGAAGGGGTCAAAAGCCGAGTACCTCTACACCACCGATTCCGAGGGTCGCATCAAGAGCGTGCACGCGGAGCGGCTCGTCCTGAAGCCCGAGGGCACGCCTCGCGGCAGCTACACCTACCGCAATCCGAGAGACAAGAGGGCAGGCGACGACTCGGGTCATCTCATCGCAGACCGCTTCGAGGCGTCTGGCGGACGCGATAACATCGTGGCTCAGCTGAGTTCGCTCAACCAAGGTGCGTGGAAGGCGATGGAGGATCGCTGGGCGCGCGAGATCAGCAGCGGCAAGCAAGTATCTGTTGCACTCGACGTCGCGTACGGCGAGACCGGCCGACCCATCAGGTTCGATGTCACAGAGTATGTCACGGACTTCAATCATAACAAGACGTCTATCGAGGGCCCCGATCAGAACGAGACGCCTATCGAGGACCTCTACAAGGACGAGACGTATATCGAGAGCCTCGACCCGGACGAGGAGTATGTCAAGAGCCTCGACCCGGACGAGGCGTCCACCGATGCCCCTGACCGGGACAAGAAGGACACGAAGTACGAGACAATCAAGACCGTGCACTCGTTCAGGAACTGAGATACCAGATGAGCAACGACCAGATCCAGGCCGCCTTCGAGGCGCAGTCCATCGCGATGCTGCAGGCGGCCGTCAACGCCGCTGACGGCCGCCCGGAAGTCACCGACATCTACGTCTGTCTCTCCAGGATCGCTGAGATGTACACGGCGTACGTCGTATACGGGTTCGCCAGCCACGCCCCCGTCCGCGCGCACCAGCTCGACGAGGTGGTCGCCCAGCCTGTCGGGAGCCTCACGAGCGCCTGGCAGGACAATCTCCTCGATCCGATCCGGGATGCCTACATGAGCCTCATCGACGTCTACGAGGAGGTGGGTGCCGAGAAGCCGTCACGCATCGTGATCCACTATGACGTGCCGGGTGAGTCGATGGATTCGACGTTCTCCTACAACACGCTCCACGCCGACTCGCTGTCAGCGAACGACGCGTTCGACGTCTGGTTCGCCAACGCGGTGGCCACCGGGGACTTCAGCGCCGACGCCACGACGGTCGCAGGTTGACCTGCTGGCGTAGCCGGGTGGGAATCGGAGCAGGACCCGTTCAGCCTGTGGGATGGCCTCGCCGCCAGCCATAGGTCGCTGACCGCCCTGCTGCCCGCGGCGTCGGCCATGCTCGTCGCGGCCGCGTACGGCCTACCGGCGGGACCCGAGCAGCACGCTGGCCACTGCGGCCACCGCCAGGGCTACGGCGGCGACGGCGGCCACGGCCGGGGAGGCTAGGCGCTGGCCGCCGGCGACGACGGTGGCCACGAGCAGGGTGAGGGCGCCGGCGGCCACCACGTAGGCGCCCGAGCCGACGAACATCACGTACCCGGCCTGCCCCGAGACGGTCGCGTGGGAGGGGGCGGCGCCGGCCTGGGCGGCGACGACGTGCACGGCGGCGAGCAGCGACGCGACAGTGACGTGCTGCCAGGTCTCGGCGCCACCCGACCCGGCCAGCCACCACAGGCCGGCGGTGCCGAGCAGCACGCCGGGGGCGGCGCCGTCGGGCCGCAGCATGGTGGTGACGACGAGGACGCCGGCGACCCACAGGAGGTACCCGTCGAACGGGACGGCGGTCCAGCCGTCGACTACCACGACGAGCAGCATCCCGAGCAGGGCGAGCGCCACCCGCACCACCCCCATCTCGGGGGTGGTGTGCCGCAGCCGGTCGACGTAGCCGGCCACCCACTCGGCGAACCCGGTCATCGCGCCAGCCTCGGGGCCCGGCGGGCGGCGGCCATGGCGAGCAGCACCCCGCCGAGCGACGCCGGCCCGCGCCAGGCGACGACGGGGATGCCGAGGTCGCCGAGGCGGCGTACGGCGACCTGCCGCTCGAGCCGCCGCAGCACCCATGCCTCGACGAGGAACGAGTGCCGCTCCGGCCTGGCCAGCGACGCGATGGTGCCGAGCGTCTCGGGCAGCGTGTCGACGGCGATCACCTCACCCCCTTGACGGCGCAGCCGCACCAGCTCGGCCAGCGAGCCGGGGTCGAGCAGTGGGGAGCAGAAGAAGACGAGGGTGCCGGTGGTGACCCGCGGCGGGGGCCGCAGCGCGAGGCCCGGCTGGGCCGTCCGGTCGATGCGCGACAGCACGTCGTGGATCACGGCCAGCTGGCGGCGCCCGGTGCCGGAGCGTACCGGTCGGACGCGGCGGGTGAGGTCGTGGAGGGCGACCCGGTCGCCGAAACCGATGTAGTGCTGGGCGACGGCCGACACCGCGCGCACGGTGTGGTCGAGGGACGTGGCGTGCTCGGGGGTGAGCCCGGGCAGGTCGTACGCGGTGTCGGTGACGATGAGCACCTCGGTGTCACGGTCGGTGTGGGTCTCGTTGACGTGCAGCCGCCGGGTCCGCGAGGTGACGCGCCAGTTGACCCGGCGCAGCCGGTCGCCGAGGCGGAACTCGCGGATGTCGGCCAGCGCCGACCCGTCACCCTTCGACGCCGACGTGTGCAGGCCTGCCACCCCGATCGGCCGGGACACCCCGGCGGCGCCCTCGAGCGGCTGGCAGTGGGGTCGGACGACGATCGAGGCCGCGGCGCCGTGGCCCTGCACCCGCCAGGCGCGGGCGGCGTCGGTGACGGCGACCTGGGGCGGGCGGATGAGGTAGCGGCCCCAGCGGCGCGGCTCGATGGCGACGGTGACCCCCTGGGCGGCGGGGCCGTGGTGCACGAGGGCGCCGTCGGCCGGGTCGAACCGCACCCCGGGGGTGCTCGGCCAGCCGACCACGAGGGTGAGGGGGGCGTCGGTGTCGGCGGCGACGGTCACGTCGACGGCGTCGCCCTCCTCGATCGCCACCGACGTCGGCTGCGTCCGTACGGTGACCGGCCCCCGCGGCCGGGTGACGACGGCCCAGCCGGCGTACGCGAGGAACGGCACCGCGACCAGCACCGCCTGCGGGCTGCCGACGAGCACGCCGAGCACGCCGAACCCCGCCGCGAGCAGCAGCGCTCGGGCGAGGGCCGGGGTGGGGCGGACCATGCTCAGATCGACCGGCGCAGCTCGGCCGTGGTGGGCACGGCGCGGGCGGCGTCGGGCACCGGCACCGCGTCGACCACCTCGGCGACGACGCCGGCGGCGGTGACGTCGGTCATCCACAGCTCCGGCTTGAGGGTGATGCGGTGCTCGAGCGCGGCCGGGGCGAGGCGCTTCACGTCGTCGGGCAGCACGAACTCCCGGCCGGCGAGCAGCGCCAGCGCCCGCGAGCAGGTGAGCAGGGCCAGCGACCCGCGCGGCGACGACCCGACGAGCACGGCCGTGTGGCCGCGGGTGGCGGTGACGAGCTCGACGGCGTAGCGGCCGACCGACTCGGCGACGTGCACCTGCTCCACCGCCCGCTGCACGGCGAGCAGCCCGCTCGGGTCGAGCACCCGGTCGACGGTCTGCTCCTCCTGCCGACGCTCGATGCGGCGGCGCAGCACCTCCCACTCCTCGTCGAACGACGGGTAGCCGAGCGACAGCCGCAGCAGGAACCGGTCGAGCTGCGCCTCGGGCAACGGGTAGGTGCCCTCGTGCTCGATCGGGTTGGCGGTGGCGAGCACGTGGAACGGCTTGGGCAGCGGGAACGTACGGCCCTCGACCGTCACCTGCCGCTCCTGCATCGCCTCCAGCAGCGCCGCCTGCGTCTTGGGCGGGGTGCGGTTGATCTCGTCGGCGAGCAGCAGCCCGGCGAACACGGGGCCCTCGCGGAACACGAACTCGGAGGAGGCCTGGTCGTAGACGTAGCCGCCGGTGAGGTCGGCGGGCAGCAGGTCGGGGGTGAACTGGGCCCGCTTGAAGTCGAGGCCGAGCGCCTGCGCCAGCGACCGGGCGGCGAGGGTCTTGCCGAGGCCCGGCAGGTCCTCCAGCAGCACGTGGCCGCCGGCGAGCACCCCGGCGAGCACGAGCGTCACCTGCTCGCGCTTGCCGACGACCGCCCGGTCGACCTGGTCGAGCACCCGTGCGGCCAGCGCGGCGGCGTCCGGCACGGTGAGGGCGTCGTACGTGGGCGCGTCGTGGGGCAGGGTGTCGTCGGGCACGGTCAGCCTCGTTTCGTCAGGTGGTCGATCTGGGTGAGCCAGGAGTGGAGCAGGCGGCGGGTGAGCGCCGGCGGCGGGGCGTCGGCGTCGGCGAGGAACGTCACGAGCTGCGGGGCGAGCAGGCCCCGGGCGGTGGGCCAGGGGTCGTCGGGGTCGGCGCCGTGGTCTCGCACGAGGCTGTCGACGACGACTGCGGCCATCACCTGGCGCAGGTCGCCGACCGACATCCGGTGGCGGCTGTCGGCGCCGGTGATCATGCCGGAGAGGCGACGCGTACGGGGGTCGGAGGCGACCCGCAGGCTCGGGTCGACGGCGGTGGCCGGCGTCCAGCGCTCGTGGTCGTCCCAGTGGGCGACCGTCGACACCGCCCACCACAGCATGCCGACGACGGCGGCGACCGCAGCGGCGGGCACCGGCTCGACCACGCCACCGAGCAGCCGCACGGCCACCACCACGACGGCCCCGACCCCGAGCGCGACACCCACGTGGCGCATCAGGCTGCCGAGGGCACGCTGCAGCCCGCTGGCCTCCTCCCCCCACCGGCTCATGGCGTCGCCCCCGGTGCCGCCGCGCCGAGGGCGCCGGACATGCGCTCCAGGGCGGCGATGGCGGTGTGGCGGTCGGCGTCGCTGGGCTCGACCCCGGAGAACATGGCGGCCTCGTAACGGGTCACGAGCGTGGCGAGGTCCGCCCGGTCCACGGGCAGCGACCCGAGGATCGCCACCGTGTACTCCTCAGCGGTCTGGCTGGCGCGCCGCGGCACCCCCGACTCGCTGGCCAGCCGGGCCAGCCGCCGCCAGCACTCGATGATCGCGCCGTGCGCGTCGACCCCCGTCCGCAGCACCTGCAGCGCCTCGGCGAACGACTCCTGCACCTGCTCGACCTCGAGCTCCGGCTCGACGGCCTGGGCCGGCTCGGGGTCGACCGCGACCAGGTTGCGGCGCTGCTCCACCCGGGTCGCCACCAGCGTCACGAACCGCAGCACCACCAGCAGCGCCACCGCGAGGACGCCCATGAAGAACAGGTCGCGCAG
The DNA here is from genome assembly GCA_041855725.1 of Actinomycetota bacterium. Classification (GTDB taxonomy): domain Bacteria; phylum Actinomycetota; class Actinomycetes; order Propionibacteriales; family Propionibacteriaceae; genus JBHAES01. The sequence continues at coordinate 9,324 of JBHAES010000159.1, read as the reverse complement.
CCACGGCGGCAGCTGCAGCGCGAACGGCAGCGCCTCCGCCGGCTCCGACGCCACGGGGGGCGCGATCGTCGGCTCCACCGCGAGCTCCCCGAACGTCGCGGGCCCGATCGGAGCCGGCCCCACCACGGTCACCAGCGGCCCGATCCCGCTGAGCGCCCCGAGCCCGAGCAGCACGGCCAGCGCCGTCACGCCACAGGTGACGGCGAACGTACGCACGACCGGCCTCACGTCCCCCATCCTCGCTGATCGGCCAATATCCGGTCATCCGGGTCCGCGACGCACCCGGGCCGGACGGGGTGCTGAGGAGGGCCATCGGCGGCATCCCGTTCGTCGCGTCGGGCGCCGACGTGACCGGTCCGGACCGCCTCGGACCGGGCATCACCGCTGGTCAGGCGGGCGTACGGGGTGACGCACCACCACCGCGGGACCAGGGCGTGCGGCGGTGCGCGCCCGACCGGCGCCGGAAGCGAGGAGCCCGGACCGGTCGTCGTACGGTCACCTCGCCGCAAAGAGGTGTCTCAGCAGTCGAGATCATCGTCGTCGAAGGACCTTGACTTCGCATTCTGCGACCCCGAAGAATGATCCCGCGCACCTGCCCCAGCGCTCGCGGCAGGAGCGCGAGGAGGGGGAATGAGTCGTTTCAGCGACTTCGCGAATTTCGTACGCTGCGCCACACGCTCGCAGGCCTGCCCCGACGGGGTGAGCCCCTACCGGTTCCAGCAGCGGCTGGCCGAGGAGGGATTCCCTCAGGTGCTGCAGGCACCGACCGGGTCGGGCAAGTCGCAGGCGGTGCTGGCCTACCTGTGGCGCCGGTGCTTCCACCCGGACGCGGCGGTGCGGCGGGCCACGCCGCGGCGCCTGGTCGTGGCGCTGCCTGCCCGGGTCCTGGTGGAGCAGCTGGAGGAGAGCGTGCGCGGCTGGGTGGACGCCGTGGGCTGCGCCGACGAGATCGACGTGCACGTGCTGATGGGTGGCCGCGCCACCCGCGCCGCCCAGCACGCGTGGCGGATGGGGCTGCACCGGACGAGCATCGTCATCGGCACCGTCGACATGATCGTGTCACGGCTGCTGCTGCGCGGCTACGGCAGCTTCCGCGCCTCGTACCCCATCGACTTCGCCCTGGTCGGCAACGGTGCGCTCATCCTCGTCGACGAGGTGCAGCTCGCACCGCAGGCCACCTGCACCCTGCGGCAGGTCGAGGCCTTCCAGCGGCTGCTCGGCACCGCGGAGCCCACCCGGCTCATGGTGATGTCGGCCACCGTCGACGAGCGGGTGCTCCACACGGTCGACAACCCCTGGCCGGGCGAGGGCGGCAGGGTGCTCACGGTGGACGCGGGCTCGGAGTCACCCGAGCTGCAGCGCCGCCTGGGGGCGCAGCGCACCGTACGACAGCTCCTTGACGCCGACGACCCGAAGCAGCTGCCGGCCGCGGTGGCGGCACGGCACGTGCCGGGCACGCTCACCCTCGTGGTGCTCAACCAGGTGGAGCGCGCGGTCGCGCTCTACCAGGGGCTCGCCAAGGCGGCCCCTGACGAGCCGCGGCTGCTGATCCACTCCCAGTTCCGTGGCGTCGAGCGTCAGGCGCAGCTGGCGCGGCTGCGCGAGATCGCCGCGTCGGGCGGCATCGTCGTCTCGACCCAGGCGATCGAGGCCGGCGTCGACATCGACGCCCGCACGCTCGTCACCGAGGCGGCGACGTGGGCCTCGGTCGTGCAGCGCGCCGGCCGCTGCAACCGGGCGGGCCGGCTCACCCCCGACGAGGCGACGCTGTGGTGGTACGAGCCGGCCAAGCCCGCCCCGTACGACGCCGACCAGGTGACGCACGCCGTGGCCGTGCTCACGGCGGCGGAGGGGCAGGCGCTCACGGGTGCCGAGCTGTACCGGCTGGGCGACGACATCCCGCCCGAGGACCTGCGCCTGCGGGTGCTGCGCGCCCGCGACTTCCGCCAGCTGTTCGACACCAGCCCCGACCTGTCGGGCAGCGACGTCGACGTGAGCCCCTACATCCGCCCCGACCAGGACCTCGACGTCCATGTCGCGTGGGTGGATGACGGCATGGTCGAGTCGGGCGACGTCGTGGTCCCCGGGCAGCACCTGCGCTGCGGGGTGAGCACCGTCCGGCTCGCGTCGCTGCTGCGGCGCGACGACGTACGGGCCTGGGTGTTCCGTGCCCCCGAGGACCGCTGGGTGCGGGCCAGCGCCGACCAGGTGCGGCCGCAGCAGCTCGTGCTGGTGGAGGCGTCGTCGGGCGGCTACGACCCGGAGCTGGGCTTCGCGCCGTCGAGCCGGCGCCCGGTGGACCCGGTGGCCGACGAACCCGACCTGGCCGCCCCGGAGGGCGACTCGCCGTCCGCTGACCCGGGCGCCGCCGGTGCGGGGTGGGTGCCGCTGCAGCAGCACCTCGACGAGACCCGGGCGCAGGCGCAGGCCCTGGCCGACGCCCTGGCGCCCCAGGGCGTGACGGCCGAGGACCTCGCCGCCGCGGTGGTGGCCGCCGCCCTGCACGACCTGGGCAAGGCCCACGCCGACTGGGCCGAGGCGCTGCGGGCCGCGAACCCCGACGCCCCGCCCCCGGACCCCGCCGGGCTCTACGCCAAGTCTCCGGGCCACGCGCCGCTGCGGGTGCGGCGCGCCCTGCCCGTCGGGCGGGGCGGCCAGACCCGGACCGGGTTCCGGCACGAGGTCGCGTCGGTGTTCATGCTGCGCACCGCCGAGGGGCGGGCGCTGCTCGACCGGCTCGGTGTCGCGGCCGAGCGGCAGGCGCTGGTCGACTACCTGGTGGGCTCCCACCACGGCCACGTCCGGCTCGCCGCCCGCGACCCCCGCTACGACGGCGTCGACGGGCTCTCCTTCCTCGGGTTCGTCGACGGCGAGAGCATCAACCCGGTGGAGCTGCCGGGTCTCACCCTGCCCGGCTCTCGAGCCGACCTCGGCCTGTTCCGCAGCGGGCCCGACTCGTGGGCGAGCCATGCGGTGGCGCTGCTGCGGCGGCTGGGCCCGTTCCGCCTCGCCTACCTGGAGACCCTCGTACGGATGGCCGACTGGCGCGCCAGCGCGTCCCTGCCGGTGCCCACCACGGACGGAGCCGAGTCATGACCACCCATCGATTCCCCGGTCTGGGCGTCGCGCCGCTCATGACCTACCTGGCCGCGCTCGGCCTGGCCAAGGTGGTCGGCGAGCAGGAGGACCCGGCGGCCAGGTTCGGCTGGCGCAACGGCGTGTTCCACCTGGAGACGACGGTCGCCGACGTGGCCGACTTCCTCGTGCACCGCTACGTGCCGACCCCCGTCTTCTCGCCGTGGAACGCGGGCAGCGGATTCGGGGCGAAGGACAAGACGCCGCTGGAGTACGTCCGCACCCTCGAGCAGAGCACCTCGCCTCGGCTGGCCGGCTACCGTGCAACCCTGGCGGCAATCCGTCAGGTCCTCGTCGACCGCGACCAGGCGGGCAGCGCCTGGGGCAAGGACGACCAGCAACGCAAGGAGCGTACGGTCCAAGAGCTGCGCAACCGGCTGCCCGACGAGGCTCTGGGCTGGATCGACGCCGCGGTGCTGCTCACCTCGCAGAAAGCCGTCTTCCCGCCCCTGCTGGGCACCGGCGGCAACGACGGCCGCCTGGACTTCAGCACCAACGTCCACCAGCGGCTCACGCAGGTGCTGCCCGACCTCGGCGCCGCCGAGGCGCGCAGTCTCCGCTGGGCACGCGACCTGCTGCACGGGGAGCACGCGGCGCCGCTGGTGGCAGCCGTCGCGGGACAGGGTGACCCGGCGGGCGCCGGCACGCCCGGGTCGTCCCCGTTCGGGAGCGCCGAGGGTCTGGTGAACCCGTGGGCGTTCGTGCTCATGGTGGAGGGCGCGATGGTGTTCGCCGGGTCGGCTGCGAAGCGGCTGGGCGAGCAGCTGCCCCAGGCCGCGATCCCGTTCACCGTCGAGTCCAGCCCCGACGGGCCGAACCCCGGCGCCCCCGACGAGGAGGGGCGGGCCGAGCTGTGGGCCCCGGTGGTCGCCGAGGCGTCCTTCGAGGAGTTCGAGCGGATGGTGGAGGAGGCCCGCGTGTCGTGGGACGGGGGCACCGCCCGGACCGCGGTCGCCATGTACGCCGCCATCCACTCGTTCGGGGTGGGGCGCGGCATCGACGCCTTCCAGCGCTTCGGGTTCCTGAAGCGCAACGGGCTCGCGTACGTGGCCGTGCCGCTCGACCTCGTCGAGGTCCGCTCCCGGCCGGAGGTCGTGCTCGCCCGGGAGCCGCTGCGGCGGGCGAGCCGGTTCCGCCGGGCGAGCGGGGAGGCGACCGCGACCACCAGGCGCAGGTTCGACGCCGCCGCCACCGCCTTCGTACGCTCCCCCGGCCCGGCGGCGGCCGTCGCGATGCTGAGCGCCCAGACCCGGATGGAGGTCGCGGCCTTCAGGTCCGCGGCGAACCGGGAGGCGCTCGCACGACTGGGCGGGCTGCCGGCAGGAGGTGTCGTGCTGCAGGTCTGCGACGACCTGTTCCGGGCGAGCCCGGAGGCCCGGGTGGCCGTGGGCATCGCCTCCGCGACGGCCTTCGGGCCAGGGGGCAGGCCGGTGGCGATCCGCGACCTGCTCGTGGCGCACCACGACGATGCCGTGGTGGACGGGCTCGGGGTGCGTCCCACGGTCGCCGTGCTCGCCGACCTGATGGTGTGGCTCTCCCAGCACCCCGGTGACGACTCCCGGGCGGCCCGGGGCTGGCTGCCGTGGCTGGGGCACCGGGTCCGGGTGGACTGGCACGACACCCACGCCTGGGCCGCGGGGCTGCTCGACGACGACCTCGTGACCGAGCACCTGCTGGCGTTCCTGGCCGCCGACTGGGGCAAGGCCGACCGCCCGACCCCCTGGCCGCCGGCCCCGACCCGGCACGTCGACCCGACCCTGGCGATCCTGCAGGCGCTCGCCTGCGGGCGGGCCGTACCGGGCGGGTCCGGCGACGACGGCGGCGGGGCCCAGGGACTCGACCCCGCCTGGCCGCTGCTGCTGCGCGCCGACCGGGTCGCCCAGGTGCACCAGGCCGCCAGCCGCACGGTGAACCGGTGCGAGGTCACCGGCCGCACCTCGGCGGTCGTACCCGCGACCTGCCCCGACCGGGTCGCCCCACCAGGCCTGGGACCCCGGATCCTGGCGGCCCTGACCGCATCCGCATCGACCTCGGCGCTGCTGCTCAGCGCCCCGACCATCCAGACCACCGAGAACCTCGAAGGAGACCGACCGTGACCACGACCGTCCTCAACCTGTCCCTGGCGCCCACCGTGGGGTTCCGGTTCCAGCCGACCGGGTTCCCCGACCTGGGCGCGGCCACCTACGAGGCGTACGTGCGCGGCGAGGGCTGGGTGCCGGCGCTGCACCTGGAGTCACCCCAGTCGATGGCGAACCGGCTCGAGCTGTGCACGTGGGACGCCGCGGCCGAGGACCAGCCGGAGCCGCTGCGCGGCCTGCCGTACGTCCGGGTGGTGGACTGCGACGGCGCCTACCTGACGTCGTCGCGGGTGGAGGCGCACCGCCTCGCCAGCGCCTACCTCATGGACGCCGACGTCGAGGGGAAGAAGGGTCGGGTCTGGCTGGAGCAGCGCCTGGGGCTGGTGAAGGGCCGGATCCTCGACCACAAGGCGCTGGCCCGGGCCGTGTTCGAGCTCGACCCGGTCTCGCTGCTCCACGGCGTGTTCTTCGCGCAGAAGGCGTGGCCGTCGCAGCCCAAGATCGCCCGCGCGGTCACGTGCTTCATCGACGCGCTCGACGTGCGGACCGCCGTCTCGGGCGGGGTCAAGACCGACTCGGTGAACCCCCGCAACGACGAGGGCCGCGGGGCCGACGCCGGCTACGGGATGGTGCCCCACCAGCGGGTGGAGTACTCGGCGCGCAGCATCACCGCGTCGGTGGTGGTCGACCATGCCCAGCTCCGCTCGTACGGGCTCGGAGCCGAGGCGACGGCGGTGCTGGAGGCGCTCGTCGACTTCGAGCTGGCCAGCCTGTTCCGCGGCGGCGACGGGCTGCGGCTGCGCACCGCCTGCCACCTCACCGTCGAGGACTGCCCCGACCTGGCCCGGGTCCCGTCGCTCGACGACGCCACCGCGGCGCTGAGCCAGGCCATGGCCGCCCACGGCGCGTTCGCCCCGGTCACCGAGATGGTGTGGTCCGGAGGGAAGTGAGCGTGGCCATCCAGGTCGCCCTGCGGTTCGTCACCGGGCAGTACCACGCCACCGCCTGGGACCACGCGGTCAACGAGGGCCTGAGCGAGTGGCCGCCGTCGCCGTGGCGGGTCCTGCGCGGCATCGTCAGCACGTGGCACACCCGCTGCCCCGGCATCCCGAAGGAGGTCGTCCAGCAGGTCGTGGCCGCCCTGGCCGCCGAGCCGCCGTCGTACCTGCTGCCGCCGACCAGCCCCTCGCAGACCCGGCACTACATGCCCAACCCCGGCCACCTGGAGGGGGTGAAGCGGGACACGTCGCTGCAGCTCGCGCCACGGCTCACGCTCGACCCGGGCGCCGAGCTGGTGGTGGCGTGGCCCTCGGCCACCCTCGACGCCCCGGCGCGCGAGGCGCTGGCGCACCTCGTGGCGCAGCTGCCCTACCTCGGGCGGGCGGAGTCACGCTGCGCCGCCAGGCTCCTGCCGGACGCCGAGCACCAGCCGGTCGACGAGCGCTGGGCGCGACCCGCCGAGCACGGCGAGGTGCCGGTGCTGGCACCGGTGCCCGGTGTCACGGTCAGCGAGCTGGAGGTGACGGCGTACGAGACCCGGCGCAGCCGGCTGCGCTACCCCTCGTCGACGCGGTGGATCCCGTACGTCGTGCCGCAGCCGGAGCTGCCGCCGGTGGTGGGGTCGGACCCCCGGCTGCCCACCGCCGTCCGGTGGCGGCTCGACAGCCCGGCCCCGTTCCGCGCCGACGTCGGGATCCTGGCGGCCGAGGGGCTGCGGGGCCGCATCCTCGGCAGCAGCGCCGAGAACGAGCGGCTGCGCGAGACCGGCAGCGGCGTCGCCGCCCTCGCCGGGCACCAGGGCGGCCCCCGCCAGCACCGGCACGCGCACTGGCTGTGGCTCCCGGCACCCGACCGGGGCGACCGGGTCCAGGACGTGGTGCTGTGGGCGCCCGACGGGATCCCCGCCGACGTGCTCGGCCGGGTTGCCGGGGCCCGGCACCTGCCGAGGTTCTCGTACGCGCCGAAGGGGTACGTCGGCGGGGCCGCCCTCCACCTGCAGGTGATGGGGCCGGTGGCGGTGGTGGCGCCGGAACTCGTCAGCGCCACGTGCACCCGGTGGGTGTCGGTGACGCCGTTCCTCACCGACCGGCGGCCCAAGCGCAACCGCAGCCGTACGGAGTTCGCCCAGCGGCTGGTGGAGCGGGAGCTCGGGTTCCGCCATCCCGACGGGTTCGGGAGCGTACGCGTCGAGGTGCTCGCCGACTGGGAGGATCGAGAGACCGTACGGTTCCGCCGCTACCGCTGGCAGGAGACGATGGCCGACCGCAGGCGGGGCATGCGGCTGCGGCTCGAGCTCGACGCGCCGCTGCCGCAGGGTCCGGCCGGGCCCGAGCCGTTGTCGCTGGGCTCCCTGTCACACTTCGGCTTCGGCCTGTTCCAGCCGGACGAACCGTGACCGTCGGCGAGGTCCCTGTCGGCGAGATCCCTGTCGGCGGGGTCGGCGAGGTCGCTGCCCGCGAGGTCTCCTCCGTCCTGGTCCCCGACGGTCAGGTTGGCGTCGACCAGGTTGGCGGCGGTCGGGCTGGCGGCGGCGGGGACGCAGCCGGTGAGAACCTCGGCGGCGTACCCGACCTCGTGCCGGCCCGGATGCTGAACGAGCTGGTCTACTGCCCGCGGCTGTTCCACCTGGAGTGGGTCGACAAGCGGTGGGCCCACAACGACGACACGGTGCAAGGTCAGGTGGCGCACGAACCCACCGACCGGCGCTCCGGCCGCATGCCCGCCCCCGACGACGCCCGCATGCCGGCCACCTCGATCCAGGTGTCGCTGTCGGACCCCGACCTGGGCGTGACCGCCGTCATCGACCGGGTCGACCACAGCGACGGCACGTCGAGCCCCGTCGACATGAAGAAGGGGTCGGGCCCCCACGACGGCGGCATGTGGGACGCGGACCGGGCCCAGGTGCTGGCGCAGGCGGTGCTCCTGCGCCGCGCGGGGTACCGGGTGGAGCGGGCCGAGGTGTCGTACCTCGGGTCGCACCGACGGGCCGGCGTCGAGGTGACCGACGACGCCGAGGCCGAGGTGCGGGCGCTCGTGGCCCGGGCCCGCCAGGTGGCCGCCGCCGAGCTGCCCCCGCCGCCGCTGGTGAACGACGCACGGTGCCCCCGGTGCTCCCTGGCGCCGCTGTGCCTGCCCGACGAGACGAACCTGCTACTGGAACGGGTGGATGCCCGGCCCCGTCGCATCATCGTCAAGGACCCGGACGCGTCCCCCGTCTACGTCACCACGCCCGGGGCGAGCGTGAAGGTGTCGGGACGGCGGCTGCTGGTCGCGGCGCACGGCGAGACGCTGATCGAGCGTCGCCTGATCGACGTGTCGCAGCTGTGCGTCGTCGGGAACGTGCAGGTCACCACCCAGGCGCTCAAGGCGCTGTGGCGCCAGGGCGCGGTGGTGCTGTGGCTCAGCGGCGGCGGCTGGCTGGACGGCTGGTCGCACGGCCCGATGAACGGGCACGTCACCCTGCGCCGCCGTCAGGTGCTCGCCAGCATGCGGGGCCTGCCGCTCGCGACCCAGCTCATCCGCGGCAAGATCCACAACCAGCGGGTGCTCCTGCGCCGCAACGCCAAGCAGCCGCTGCCGCCCGGCGTGCTCGACCAGCTGAAGCACCTCGAGCACAGCGTCAGCGCGGCGCCCTCGCTGGGCTCGCTCCTCGGCCTCGAGGGCACCGCGGCCCGCATCTACTTCGCCTGCTTCCACACGATGCTGTCGTCGCACGTGCCGATGGCCCAGGAGTTCCAGCAGCACGGCCGTGGCCGCCGACCCCCGGTCGACCCGGTGAACGCCGTGCTCAGCTTCTGCTACAGCCTGCTCACCAAGGACCTCGTCGCCGCAGCCGTCGGCGTCGGACTCGACCCTTATCTCGGGGTGATGCACCAGCCACGCTACGGCAAGCCCGCGCTCGCCCTCGACGTGGCCGAGGAGTTCCGCGCCCTGATCGCCGACTCCGTCACCCTCCAGTGCTTCAACAACGGCGAGGTGAGCGAGGCCGACTTCCAACGCAGCCACCTCGGCGTCACCCTCACCCCCGCCGGCCGCAAGGCCGTCATCCAGGCGTACGAGCGACGACTCGCCACCTGCCTCACCCACCCGCTCTTCGGATACTCGCTCTCCT
>JBHAES010000158.1:0-4633 GCA_041855725.1 Actinomycetota bacterium | reverse complement strand
GTCGTCGGTGGTGGCCTCGACCATGGTGCGGGCGACGACGTCGGCCCGCCCGTCCGCCACCGCGGGCAGCAGCCCGGACACCTCGTCCGGTGCCCGCGTCACCAGCACCCCTGCGTTCACCCCGGGCAGCGGGTCGACGCCCACGACCGGCTGCGCGTCGAGGTACTTGGCCACGTTGGCGACCAGGCCGTCCTGGCCGACGACCACGACGATGTCGTCGGGGCCGAACAGGAACCGTTCCAGCTCGCGGCGCTCCACCGTCGCCCGCCGCCAGTCCAGCGGGATCGAGCGGCTCACCCGGGCCAGCGCCGTCACCGTACGGTCGTGGCGCGCCTGCACCTCGCCCAGGTCGCGTCCCCGACCGGCCAGGAAGAACTCGGCCTGGCCGCGGGTCCCGTGGCGGGCGACGAGCTCGTCGAGCTCGGTGGTGCGGTGCACCACGACGACCCGCGGCGCGCTCATCGCGCCACGCCCAGCCGCGAGACGAGCGAGGCGAGCATGTCGGGGGTGACGACGAGCTGGCCGATCTCGGGCAGGTGGGCCGCGAGGTCGCGCAGCGCCAGCCCGGTGACCACGTGCTGGGGGGCGTCCGCGTACGCGGTGAGGAGGGCCCGCTGCGTCTGAGCCTCCGCCTCGCCGACCACCCGGGTGGCCGTCGCGTCGGCCTCGGCCAGCCGTACGCGACGCTCGGCCGCCGCGTCGTTGGCGATCCGCTCGGCCTCGGCCAGGTCGAGGGCCTGCCGCCTGGCGTTGGCGCCCTCCTGCGCCAGCAGCTCCTCCCGGCGGCGGGAGAGCTCGATCTCGTTGGCCAGCTCGTTCTCGCCGATGGCCGCCTCGCGCTCGACGGCGAGGGCGCGCCGCTCGTACGTGGCTCGGTCGGCCTCCTGCTGGACCGCCTCACGGGCGGGGGTGGCCAGCGCCTTCTCCATGTCGGGGGTGGGGCGCACCAGGGCCAGCCGGGTGCTGAGCACGGTGATCCCCATCTCGGTCAGCCGTGGGTCGCCGCGCAGGCCGCGGGCCATGGCGTCGCGGATCGCGCCACCGCCCGAGCGGAGGGCGACGTCGAGGGTCATGCCGGCGATGGCGTCGATGGCGTGGCCCGACGCGGTGTCGGCGATCAGCGTGGCCACCTGCTCGAGCGGGGTGGCGGTCCACTCGCCGGTGCGGGGGCAGATGCCGAAGTCGAGGCGGGTCGCCGCCACCTCGGGGTCGGTGAAGCGGTACCCGATCGTCGCGTTCACGGTGGCGAGCTGGAGGTCCGACGTGCGACCGGTGACCACCACCGGCAGCTCCCGGTCGTCGACCGGCACCTCCGACAGCACCGCCGTCAGCGGCAGGAACCAGAACGAGCCGCCGACCCCGGCGTGACGGGCCCGACCCGAGACCAGGTGCGTGACGTACGAGGTCGCCGACCCCCGCAGGTGCCGGACGAAGGGGTACGTGGTGATCGCTGCCATCATTCCTCCTTAGTAGTACGTACCACTAATGTATCAGCGAAGGTGCCTCCTGTCCACCTGCGGGTGATCCGCTGCCCCAGGCACGGCAGCTGCCGGCGGCCGGGCGCCGTACGTCGGCCAGTGAGCCTGCATCAGGCGGCCCCCGCATCCCGACAGCCACCCCTGCGAGCCGGCACCTGACGCTCGTCCCGCGAGGCACCCGGCGCCACCCAGCGAGGCGACACCTGGCGCTCGCCCCGCGAGTCGCTCACCCCCAGCGCCACCCACGAGTGGCCCACCCTCCGGTGCGCACCCCCGCCGGGCAGCCGCTCCCTCGGCGTACGGCGCGAGAAGAACCCCGAGCCGCTCGATGAGCCCTGGCGCGCACCTTCGGCGGGCGGCCGCTCACTCGTCCGACTGGCGCGCTCCCGAGGGCAGCAGCCCGTCGACCACCCGGCGAGTCGAACCGTCACGTCTAGAGTCGAGCCGTCACTCGGGGAGCCGGGCCCGGCTCGAAGAGTGACAGCTCAGCTCGAACGGCGACGGCTCGACTCGAACAGTGGCGGTCGGTGACGATCGGCATCACGCCAAGATGTGCACCTGGCGGTTCATGAAGGGGGCTTTCACCGGTGACGGCTGCTGTGGTGACGTGACGGTCGGCGGCGGCGCGGGCGGGTGACGTCCCAGCGCCCGCGGGGTCTTCGACCGTTCACGGGGGCTGCCCCCTCGCCGGATGCCAGCAGGCGGCGACCATCACCTCCCCGAGCCGAACCATCACCCGAGTCGACCTACCACCCATCGAGCCGAACTGCCACCCCCCGAGCCCACCTACCACCCATCGAGTCGACCTACCACCCATCGAGCCGACCTACCACCCATCGAGCCGAACTGCCACCCCCCGAGCCCACCTACCACCCATCGAGTCGGGCCCGACTCGAGCAGTGACACCCCGACTCCAACAGTGGCGAGCAGAAGACGGCCAGCACCAGCACGACCGGAGCGACCCGACAGCGGCCGACCCGGCCCACAACGCGCCATCCAGGCGGCGGGCCGGCGCCCCAGACAGGGCCAATCGGCGCATCACCCTTCGAGCCGAACTATCACCCCCCGAGCCCACCAACCACCCATCGAGTCGGGCCCGACTCGAACAGTGACACTTCGGCTCCGACAGTGACAGCCCTGCTCGAAGAGGGAGTCCGGCTCGAAGAGGGACCTTTGGCTCGAAGAGGGACCTTTGGCTCGAAGAGGGACGGGTCGGCTCGAACAGTGACCGGTCGACTCGAAGGGTGGCCGGTCAGCTCGAAGAGTGGCCGTGAAGGGCGGTCGCCTCGGCACGCACCGGTGGACGCCCGGCCGGACCCGGCCAGCGGCTCGGTGAGGGCATGGTGGGGTGGGTACCCGTCTCCTGGGCGAGCCGGCGATCGACCCGCAGGCGCGCCATGACCCAGGCTGCCGCTGCCTGCCGTGCCCCTCCTGCCTGCGTCGGGGCCCCCCACCAGGGCGACGGATCGGTCCCGGTGTGCAGTCCCTCCCGCCTGCGCCGGACCTCCCACCCGGGGCAACCCTGCCCGCCTACGACGACGCCTGAGTCAAGGCTCCTCCTCGCCCGCACGAGCCCGAGGCGACGGGATGACCCGGCTCAGCAGCGTTCCTCCGCGTCAGGCAGACCCGGGCACGGGAGATCACCCTGCTGGCCGACGTGACGGGGGCGGTCAGGACAGGGGCGGGTACGTCATGGCTCGACCGACCGATCGGCCCCGTCGATGCGGTCGGGGTCGAGACAACTCCCCTCCAGCTGTGGTGAGCTTGTGCCCATGGGGGACGAGGCGTGGGAGCGTCGGCTGCGCGAGGCGATGGGCGCGTACGTGATGCAGCGGCCGGCCGACGCCGCCGCGGTCGACTACCGGTGGGCGGCGGGGTTCGTCTACGAGGGGACGAGGATCCCGCTCAAGGACCGCGGTCGAGGCATCCGGCGCCCGAGGGGCATGAGGGCCGCCTTGTCGATCAGCACCGTCTACACGCCGGACTGGAAGGTGCGCCCGTACGAGGACCAGGAGGGCCCCGACGGGCGGATGCGCTACAAGTACCAGGGCAGCGACCCGCTGGCCCCCGACAACGTCGGCGTGCGCGAGGCGATGAACGACTCCCTGCCACTGATCTGGTTCGTAGGGGTGGCGCACGGCAGCTACCAGCCGGTGTACCCGGTGTACGTGGTGGCGGAGGAGCCCGAGCAGCAGCAGTTCGTGCTGGCGCTCGACGAGTCGCAGCGCCAGGTCGACGCCGGCCCGGTCAGCGAGGACCTGCGCCGCTACCGCCAGCAGGTCACCAGGGCGAGGCTGCACCAGCCGCTGTTCCGCACCCAGGTGCTCACCGCGTACCAGAACCGTTGCACGGTCTGCTCGCTGCACCACCCGCCGCTGCTCGACGCGGCGCACATCATCCCCGACGGCCACGAGCTCGGCACGGCGGTGGTGCCCAACGGGCTGTCGCTGTGCAAGATCCACCATGCGGCCTACGACGCCGACATCCTCGGCATCTCCCCCGACCTGGTGGTGTCCGTACGCCGCGACGTGCTGGAGGAGGTCGACGGCCCCATGCTGCGCCACGGCCTGCAGGAGATGCACGGCCAGCGGCTGCGCGAGATCCCCTCGACCCGAGCCGCCCGCCCCGACCGGGAGCGTCTCGCCGCCCGGTACGAGACCTTCCTCGCCCGCTGATCCCGTCGTCCGAGGCACCCGCCAGCCGCGCTGTCGGCCCACCGTCGCCGACGACGAGGACCTGGGGCCCCTGGACGTACGGCAGATTCCCCGTACGTTCGTACGGGAAAGATCACGTCTGTTCCTGCGGGAGACCACCCACGCAGTCGAGACGGAGACCCCTACGCACATGGGGGTGGCCGACCGAGGAAGGGAGCGCTGTCCGGGTCCCCGGCCACCTCCCTGCCGCTCATCATCACCCCAGGTCACGGGCCAGGGCGGCGACGGCCCCCAGCAGGGCGCTCACGCCTGGTTCCTCGACCGGGAAGTGGCCGCAGCGGTCGAGCATGACCACCGGCCCAGGGTGGGGCAGCCTGCCATGCACGCGCAGGCTCAGGTGCGGCGGGGTCCAGCGGTCGTCGGCCGGGTGGGCCAGGGTGACCGGCACCTGCACCGACTCGGGGGCTGCGTGCTGGAAGCGCAGGTAGGAGGCCAGGAACC
>JBHAES010000157.1:0-11630 GCA_041855725.1 Actinomycetota bacterium | reverse complement strand
GGGGGCGGCGGGCGCGTCGCCACCGGCGCCGGCGGCGTAGCGCTCCCGCATCTTGCGGACGACCGGCGGCTCGATCGTCGAGGACGCCGACCGGACGAACTCGCCCATGTCCTTCAGCGTCGTGAGAAGTTCCTTGCTTTCGAGTCCGAGCTCCTTGGCGAGCTCATAGACACGGACCTTGGCCACTGATCTCCTTCAGGTCCGGACTCGCGTGTCTGGACCAGCTAGTTGTAGGTGAGGGTCATTTCTGCGTACTCATCGCGAGGTCATGAGCGGTCAGCCCACTTTCTGGTCGTCGTCTGCCCACACGGGCACGCGTCCGCCGAGTCTACGCCCAACCGCAGCGGTCGGGCCAACCGGGGGCCACCCCCCGCGGCGCACCGTGGCCAGCGCCTGCTCCGAGGGCGGCCCCGGGGCCCCACCCGCTTGAGCAGGTCAGCCATGGCCGGCCCGCGGTCCGCGTCGCCGCCAGGCGGCGTCGAGCCGGGCGGTGACCTCGTCGCAGAACCGGGTGGCGTCTCGGAGCAGGTCGTCGGCCTGCCGCTCGCTCACCACGGCGCGAGCCCCGGCCGCCACGGCGTGCCAGGCACCACGGCCGGCGGCGAAGAACGCCGCCCACTCCGCATACTCGGGCGCGACCCGTGCCAGCACCTGCCACACGTCGCAGGGGCGGCCGCGCACCGGCGTAGGACGGGCGGCCACGCCGAGCACGACGGCGGCGACCCGCAGCGCCGCCAGGTAGGCGGACCAGAACCGGTCGGCCGGGTGGGTGGCGAGCTCACCGGCGAGCAGCGCCTGGCGGGCACGGCGCAGGTCGGCCCGCCAGCCAGGCTCGTCGTAGCTCCGCATGGTCCCCTCCGCTGCCGGTTCGTCCGCACCCGCAGGTGCGACCTGTCACTCGTTCCGTGCGCCACGTCCGCCCGGCGTTCCCGCCTGGCCGCCCTGGCACGTTGCTCGACCCGTAGCCGGGGGAGCCCCGGCGGAGCGGGGGTCGAGGTCCGCTCGCCGGGGCTGGCCCGTCAGTCCGTACGATGCCCCCGCCCAGCGAGCGCCGGCGGCCTTCCCCAAGTCCGCCAATAGAACATTCATTCGAACTGGCACCACTATAGCCACCCCCTCCGACCGTCCGTCAAGGGCCCGCGGTGGTGAGAGTTCGCTCACCCCGCTCGCCGGGTGGCCGCCCGCTCCGCCACCATCGAGCGACGGCGGGGACCGACCAAGGGATGGCGGCCCCGGGGGGAGAGACGATATGAACCTGATCCAGGACGCGTACGTGCGCCATGTGCTCGTACGCTTCACCGGCCGCACGCAACGCGGCGCGACCGCGGTCGAGTACGGGCTGCTGCTGGCACTCATCGTGCTGGTGGCGTTCGGGGGCATGGTCGCGTACGGCGAGCAGGTCGCCGTCCTCTACGGCGAGCTCGACCGGATCGCCCAGACGGCCTTCCCCGGCCGCCCCTGACACTCCGACCTGTCGTACGTCGAGCCGCCGGCCGCGCACCTGGCCCTCACCGGCACGGCCATCCCCCTCGCCACGCACGGGTCCGTCCGCGCACCGGCTCCGCTCGGCACCGCATCCGCAACGGGCGTAGGCTGGTCCCTCACGCCTTCGACCGGGGGACCCGCCTGTGACCAACGCCACGCCGCTCGAGCGCGAGCTCGCCACCGAGCAGGCTCATGTGGACACCGTCTACGCCCATCTGCGCAACGCCACCCGGTCGGCCCGGCAGGTGGCGGCCGACGGGGCGGCGCGCTACCGCTCCGACCGCGACACCTACGTGCGCGAGGAGGACGGCACGGCCCTGTTCGAGCGCGACGCGTTCGCGTTCCAGGCCGCGAAGCGGCTGGCGATCCTCGACGCCGAGCACGAGGGGCTGGTGTTCGGCCGGCTCGACCACGACGACGACGAGGTGCGCTACATCGGCCGCATCGGGGTGCGCGACGACGACTTCGAGCCGCTGGTGATCGACTGGCGGGCGCGGGCCGCCGAGCCGTTCTACCGGGCCACGCCGGCGGAGCCGATGGGGGTGGTGCGCCGGCGGGTGCTGCGCTGCCGTGACGACCGGGTGGTCGGCATCGAGGACGACCTGCTCGACTCGGCGGCGGCCCCGGCCGACATGGTGGTGATCGGCGAGGGCGCGCTCATGGCGTCGCTTTCGCGGGCCCGCAGCCACCGGATGCGCGACATCGTGGCCACGATCCAGGCCGAGCAGGACGAGGCGATCCGGGCGCCCCACGCCGGGGTCACCGTGATCGCGGGCGGCCCGGGCACCGGCAAGACCGTCGTGGGCCTGCACCGCACGGCCTACCTCCTCTACTCGAACCGGCGCCGGTTCGAGAACGGCGGGGTGCTCGTGGTGGGCCCGTCGCCGGTGTTCATGACCTACATCGAGCGGGTGCTGCCGTCGCTGGGCGAGGACTCGGTGACGCTGCGCTCGCTGGGCCAGGTGCCCTCCGACGTGCTGCCGCTCGGGCCGGTGGCCCGGGTCGACGAGGCGGCGGCGGCCACCGTCAAGGGCTCGCTGCGCATGGTCGACGTGCTGCGCCGGCTGGTCGCGATGCCGCCGGCCGGGGTCGACCGGCTGTCGGTGTCGGTCAAGGGTGAGGCGCTCACCCTGGGGGCCGCCGAGCTGACCCGGGTCCGGCGCAGCGTGCTGGCCGCCCACCAGCACAACCGGGGCCGCGACGCCGCCGAGACCGCGCTCGTGGCGGCGCTGTGGGCCAAGGCCCCCGACGACGTCGACGTCGACGACGCCGCCCACTTCGACGCGCTGGTGCGCGAGTCGTCGTCGTTCGAGGCGTTCGTGGCCACGTGGTGGGCGCCCCTGGACGCGGCCGAGGTGCTGGTGCGGCTGGGTGACCCGGCGGTCGTGGCGGCCGTGGCGGGTCGCGACCTCGACGCCGCCGAGCAGGCCGCCCTGGCGGCCTCGTACGCCCACGACGGCTGGTCGGTGGCCGACGTGGCGCTGCTCGACGAGCTGGTGGCCCAGCTGGGGCCGGTGCCGGCCGACGACGAGGGCCCCGACCTGTTCGGCGACATCGGTCACCACGAGATCGTCACCACCGCCGACCGGCTGCGCGACACCCGCGACCTCGACCACGACGAGCCCCACTCGACGTATGCGCACGTGCTGGTCGACGAGGCGCAGGACGTCACCCCCATGCAGTGGCGGATGCTGCGGCGCCGGGGGCCGCAGGCGTCGTGGACGGTGGTGGGCGACCCGGCGCAGTCGTCGTGGCCCGACGTCGCCGAGGTGCAGCGCGCCGTCACCGACCTCATCGGGTCGGCCCCGAGCCGTACCTTCCGGCTCTCCACCAACTACCGCTCCCCCGCCGAGGTGTTCACGCTGGCCGCGAAGGTGATCGTGCGCGACTTCCCCGACGCCGACCTGCCGGTGGCGGTGCGCAGCACCGGCGTCGACCCGGAGCTGCTGGTGGCACCCGCCGACGACCTGGGCGAGGTGGTGGCGGCGACCGTCGTCGACCTGCTCGACGACGTCGCGGGCACCGTGGGCGTCGTCGTCCCGGCGGCATGGCACGAGGAGGTGTCCGACGCGCTGCGGTCGGCCGACGCGCGGGTGGCGGTGCTGACCCCGCTCGAGGTGAAAGGGCTCGAGCACGACGGGGTGGTGGTGGTCGACCCCGACGGCATCGTCGCCGAGTCGGCCGGCGGTGTCCGGGTGCTGTACGTGGCGCTCACCCGCGCCACCCAGCGCATGGTCGTGGTCGATGTCGACCGGCCCGGCGCCTGGCGACCGGCCGAGGCCTGACCGCAGGCGCCCGACCGCCTGGCGAGCGCCGCAGGCTGGGCGCCGCGGGCTCGGATAGGGTGCACGGGTGCCCGACCCGACCATCGCCGAGCTGCTCGCGGCGGCCGACCGGCCGCTCGCCTCGTTCGAGTTCTTCCCGCCCCGGTCCGAGGAGGAGTCGGAGCTGCTGTGGCGCACGATCCACCGGCTCGCGCCGCTGCGCCCCGACTTCGTGTCGGTCACGTACGGCGCCAACGGGTCGACCCGGGAGCGCACGATCCACCTGACCGAGCGGCTGGCGCAGGACCCCGACATCCGGACGATGGGGCACCTGACGTGCGCGTCGCAGAGCCGCGACGAGCTGGTGCGCACCATCGAGTCGTACCGGGCCTCGGGCATGCGGCACGTGCTGGCGATCCGGGGCGACATGCCGGGCGGGCCGACCGAGCCGTTCGTGCCCCACCCCCGCGGCCTGGCCAACGCCACCGAGCTGGTGCGGCTGGTGAAGGAGGTCGGCGACTTCTGCGTAGGCGTGGCGGCGTTCCCAGACGCCCACCCGCAGGCCAGGGACCTCGACCTGGACGCCCGGCTGCTGGTCGAGAAGGCCGAGGCGGGCGCGGAGTTCGCGATCACGCAGCTGTTCTTCGACGCCGACGCCTACCTGCGCCTCGTCGACCGGGTGCGGGGGCTGGGCTGCGACCTGCCGATCATCCCGGGCATCATGCCGATCACGCGCATCGGGCAGGTGACGCGGTTCGCCGAGTTCAGCGGCGCCGACCTGCCGCGCAGCGTGGTGGCGCGGCTGGAGCAGGTGGCCGACGACCGGGACGCGGTGCGCGCCACGGGGATCCGCATCGGCGTGGAGCTGTGCCGCCGGCTCCTCGACGGCGGCGCGCCGGGGCTGCACTTCTTCACCCAGAACCGTTCGACCGCCACCCGCTCGATCCTGGCCGAGCTGCGGGAGTGGCCGGCCGTCGACTGACGCGTACGGGCACGCCGGCTCCGCCGCCGGCTCACGGGGCCGTGGCAGCACCCCCGGTAGCTAGAAGTCTCGTCGTACGGCGAGGTCGGCCAGGGTGCGCAGCGCGACGGCGCCGTCGGGGTGCAGGTCGAGCCCGTCGAGCGCGGCGAGGGCGGCGGCATGGCCCGCGGCGATCTCGGCCTCGACCTCGGCGACCGCACCGGAGCCGGCCACGATGTCGCGCGCCTCGGCGGTGCCGTCGGCGTCGAGG
This sequence comes from Actinomycetota bacterium, assembly GCA_041855725.1. Lineage (GTDB taxonomy): Bacteria > Actinomycetota > Actinomycetes > Propionibacteriales > Propionibacteriaceae > JBHAES01. The sequence continues at coordinate 6,649 of JBHAES010000157.1, read as the reverse complement.
TCGGGGTCGCCCACGAGCCGCTCGAGACGGCGGCGGGCCGGCTCGGGAGAGCGCAGCCGAGCGAGCGCGAGCAGCAGGGTCTGCTTGCCCTCGCGCAGGTCGTCGCCGGCGGGCTTGCCGGTGCGCGACTCGTCGCCGAACACCCCGAGCAGGTCGTCGCGCAGCTGGAAGGCGCGCCCGAGCGGCGACCCGTACGCGCCGAGCCCCTCGACCACGCGGGGGTCGGCCCCGCCGAGCACCGCGCCCACCTGGAGGGGCCGGGTGACGGTGTAGCGGGCCGACTTGAACTCGGTGACGCGCCGCGACACCGCCACCGCCTGCTCGGGGTCGGCCGGCTCGGCCTGCGCGGTGATGTCGAGGAACTGGCCGCAGGTGACCTCGGCGCGGACCGCGTCGAGCAGCGGCCGGGCCGCGTCGAGCCGCGGCAGCCCGGACGCCTCGGCCATGGCGACCGACCACACGGTGAGCAGGTCGCCGAGCAGGATCGCGGCAGCCCGCCCGTACGCCTCGGGGTCGCCCCGCCAGCCGTCGCGGCGGTGGGCGGCGGCGAACGCGACGTGGGCCGTGGGGTGGCCGCGGCGGGTGTCGGAGGCGTCCATGACGTCGTCGTGGGCCAGCGCCGAGGCGTGCAGCAGGTCGAAGCTGCCGGCCACGGTGAGCAGCGGGTCGGCGTCGTCGGGCTGACCGGCCGCGGCGGCGTGGCCCCACCAGCAGAAGCCGGGACGGAACCGCTTGCCGCCGCCGACGAGCCGCTCGGCGGCGGCCACGAGCCCCTCGGTGGCGGCGCCGATGTGGGCGACCTCGTCACGGCGGTCGGCGAGCGACCGGGCGAGCACCCGCGTCACGTCGGCCCGGAAGGCGTCGGACAGCGGGTCGCTCGGGTCGTACGGCATGCCGGACAGCCTAGCCGCGCGCACCCCCCTCGCCGCCGGCACCGACCGGCCCGACCAGGACGAGCGTGAACGGGGGCGAGGCGGCGACCCGGTCGGTGAGCACCGCCATGACGGCGGCCCAGTCGTCCGGGGCGGCGACGGCGAGGTCGTCCCAGCCGACCCACACCAGCGCGGTGGGTCCCGTGAGGTCGGTGAGGCAGTCCCACAGGGCGTCGAGGTTGCGGCCCCAGTAGCGAGGGAAGGTCAGCGCAGCGCCGACCCGGTCGAGCAGGTCGGCCCGGGTGCGGGCCTCGACGTGGCCGACCCGGTACCCCTCGCGGCGCAGCCTGGCGACGTCCTGGTCGGCGGGTCCGAGGGTGCGCAGCACCTGGCCGCTCATCGGCGGATCCTCGAGAAGGTGGCGTAGTGGTCGTCGGTCCAGTAGAAGTACTCGCCGCCGCCCACCACGATGCGCAGCGGGCCACGGTCGGGCGAGCCGGGCAGCACCACGGTGTACTCGCGGTAGTAGCCGGTCGCCGCCTTCGGCAGCCGCCCCTCGGCGTTGCGGAACACGGTGCCGTCCTTGTCGTACGCGTAGGGCCCGCCCCGGTCGATCGTCGCGAGCACCGTGCGGGCCTGCTCCGGCAGGTCGGCCACGTCGACCCAGGGCAGGCCCGAGTACGGGTCGCGCGTGGCGGTCGAGGTGGCAGCGGTCGTGGTGCGGGTCGCGGTGGCACGGGTCGTGGTCCGGGCGGTGGCGGGACCGGTCGTCGCCGTGCCGTCGGGGGCGGCGACGGTCGCGCCGACGGTGCCCGGTGACGCAGCCGCGGCTGCGGACTCGCCGCCGGCGGGCGCGGCCCCCCGCTGGGCGAGCAGGCCGAGGGCCACGACCCCCACCACGAGGAGCAGCAGCGCGAGCCGCTGGAACCGGCGGGTGGTGGCGCGCTGGGCGGCCGAAGGGGTGCGGTCGGTCACGCGTCGGCGTCCCGGTGCCCCCCGGGGCCCATGCGGAACACCTGGAAGGCGTAGTCCTGGAGCGACTCGTCGTCGAGCCAGGCGCGGCGCAGCCGGTCGCCGACGAGCCGCACCACGAGGGCGGCGTCGGGCCCCGCGACGGCCGCCCCGGTGAGCACCACGCGGCGCGCGCCGGCGGCGACCACGTCGTCGAGGGTGTCGGGGGTGATGCCGCCGATGGCGAACCAGGGCTTGCGGGTGACGTCGGCGACCCGCAGCCGGCGGGCGGCCCGGCGGACGGCGTCGAGGCCCGGCAGCGGGTAGCGGGGCTCGTCGGGACCGAAGACGGGCCCGACGGTGAGGTAGTCGACGGTCTCGTCGGCGATGGCGGCCGCCAACGACATGGTGTCGTGCGTGGCGGCGCCCAGCAGAGCGTGCTCGTGCTGCTGCTTGCGCACCAGGGCGGGCGAGATCGACGCCGACACGTGCACCACGTCGGCACCGAGCTCGGCGGCGAGGGCGGCGTCGTCGGACACGACGACCAGCTTGTTGGCCTGCTGCGCCACCGACCGGGCGATGGTGAAGGCCTCGACGAGGCGTTCGCGGGGGGCGCCCGGCTCACGCAGCTGCAGCATGTCGGCGCCGGAGGAGAACACCGCGCTGCAGTAGTCCCGGAACGCGCGGCCCCCGCCGCGGGTGTCGGTGACGACCTGCAGCCGAGCCATCAGGAGGCGGGTCGCCAGACCCAGGAGGACGGTCACGGGCGACAGCCTAGTTGGTCCCGACGAGCAGCGGCCGACGCGACGAAGCCGTCGGGGTCGGCGAGGGCCGGTCCCCGCTCGCGCACCACCGCTGGCGCGGCCGAGCCGTGCGCTGCTGGGTCGTCGCCAGGCTCGAACCGAGCGGTCGACCGGCCGCGTCCCCCGTCCCGCGGCGACCGGGGCTCAGGGAGCCACGTGGGTGGCGAGCCAGTCGAGGGCGTGGCGGTAGCCGGCCATGCCGTAGTCGAGGGTGGCGCGCTGGTAGCGGGCGACCTCGGCCAGGTGCTCGGGCACCGCCGCGGCCTGCACGGCGCGCTCGACCGCCTGGAGCCGGGCGAGCTCGTCCGCCAGGCGGGTGCGCACCCCGTCGAGGACGGCGGCCCGTGCCGGGGGGTCGAGCAGCCCGAGGAAGTAGAGGCGGGCCAGGGCAGCCCGTTCGGCGTCGGACTCGGTGTCCGCCGCGTGCATCCACTCCTCGAAGGCGCGCCGACCCTGGGGCGTGACGCGATGGACCTTGCGGCCGCGGGTGCCGGGTCGGACCTCGTCGACCTCGACCAGGCCGCGGGCGACGAGGTCGTCGAGGGCGCGCTTGATGGATCCTGAGCTGGCCGAGTAGAACAGGGAGACCCCCGCGCCGAAGGCCTGGACGAGGTCGTACAGGCTCATCGGTCGCAGCAGGAGCAGGCCGAGGATCACGTTCGCCATGCCCCCGAGCCTAGGACCCGTCACGGGGGCCTCCCCGCAGCCCCGGCGGGGCTTCCCTACGGCCAACCTCTCTGCTAGACATGTCTATGAGAGATGTCTAGCAGAGAGGACCCCCGTGGCACACGACACCTCGTTCCAGCAGTGGTGCGACACGAGCCTGCGCCGCCGCCTCGACCGCGTCCAGCGCCGGCGCACCCCGCGGCTCCCCCCGCCGCAGGTGCTCGTCACCGCCCCGGGGACGCGCTTCACGTACGGCGCCGTCGACGAACCCTTCCACTGCGCCAGCATCGGCAAGGTCTTCGTCGCCGTCCTGACGGCCCGGCTGGCCGAGCAGGGCCTGCTGACCCTGGACTCCCGGATCGCCTCGCTCGCACCCCACCTCGACCTGTCGAGGCTGCCCGCCGCACCGGGCGTCGACCTGGGCCGCGAGCTCACCGTCGCCCACCTCCTGGCCCACCGCTCTGGTCTGCCCGACCCGGTCCTGCCGCCCCGCGGCCACCGGACCGCGTGCTCGATCGACACGATCGCAGCCGCCCCCGACCGGCTGTGGACCCCGGCGCAGGTCGTGGCCCAGACCGCCGGGCTACCGCCCACCGGCGCCCCCGGCACGCGGTTCCGCTACAGCGACGCGGGCTACGCCCTGCTCCTGTGCGTGCTCGAGGTCGTCGGCGGGGCACCGTTCCCCGCGCTGCTGCGCGAGCACGTCTTCGCGCCGGCCGGGATGAGCGAGACCGCCATCCCCCACGCCACGGCCTCCGACGAGGAGCTCGCCGCCCTGCGGATCGCCCCGGTGCGGGTCGGCCGGCACGAGGTCAGCCGCCACCGGTCGCTCAGCGCCGCAGCCTGCGACGGCGGGGCGGTGACCACGCTGGCGGACCTGGCCCGCTTCCAGTCCGCCCTCCACGAGGGCGGGCTGGTCGCCCCGCCCCTCCTGGCGCGGCTGTCGCAGCGGCAGTCCCGGCTGCGGGCGGGCATCCACTACGGCACCGGCCTGGCCACCCTGCGGCCGACCGAGCTCGCCCCGCTGGGGTGGCACGGGTCGCCCGAGCCCGTCGGCGGGCTGGGGCTGTGGGCGACCCACTGCTTCTACTACCGCGAGCAGCGGGCCCAGGTGATCATGAACCTCCACGCCACCAGGGAGATGCCCCGCAGCATCCGCCTGCACCTCACCATCATCCGACGCCTCGCGCGCATCCCCGCCTGACGCTCCCGTGGCCCCGCCGGCGCTGCGTACGGCAAGACCGGGGCCGGTCGCCGGGACCGGTGGGGCACGTGCGAGAATCCCTGGGGCTCCCCGGCGCGCCTCGTTCCGGTCGACCGCCGGTTGTTCCTAGACTTCCTCACGCACGGTCCCACTTCCCCACCGTGATGGAGTCATCAGTCGTGAGCGCACAGACGAGGGTGGCCGACCCGATGGTCGGCCGTGTCTTCGGCGACCGCTACGAGATCCTCGCCCGGCTCGCCCGTGGCGGCATGGCAACCGTCTACCGGGCCCACGACGCCCGCCTCAACCGCATCGTCGCCGTGAAGGTGATGCACGAGGGGCTGGGCGACGACGTGGACTTCGCCGGCAAGTTCGACAAGGAGGCCCGCGCCGCGGCGCGGCTGTCGCACCCCAACGTGGTGAGCGTGTTCGACCAGGGCCAGAGCGACGGCCGGCCCTACATCGTCATGGAGTACGTGGCGGGTCGGACGCTCCGCTCGGTGATCAGCCGGGAGGCGCCGCTGACCCCGCTGCGGGCGCTGGAGTACATGGAGCCGGCGGTGCGGGCCCTCGCCGCCGCCCACGAGGCGGGGCTGATCCACCGTGACGTGAAGCCCGAGAACGTGCTGATCGCCGAGCGGGACGTGGTGAAGGTCACCGACTTCGGGCTGGCCAAGGCGATCACGGCCCAGACCGCGACCGCCACCCAGGGGCTGCTCATCGGCACCGTCTCCTACCTGCCGCCCGAGCTGGTGACGACGGGGCGCGCCGACGTGCGCTCCGACGTCTACTCCACCGGCATCGTGCTGTTCGAGCTGCTCACCGGCCGCAAGCCGCACGCCGGCGACACCCCCATCGCGGTGGCGTACGCGCACGTCCACAACGACGTGCCCGCCCCGTCGTCGGTGCACTCCGACCCGGCCGACCCGATCCCCCCGTACGTGGACGCCCTCGTCCGGGCGTGCACGAGCCGCGACCCCGACCGGCGCCCGGCCGACGGGAGGGCGCTCATGATGCGGGTGGCGAAGGCGCGTCGGGCCCTGGCTGGCGGCGTCGTCGACGACCCGCACCTCACCGAGACGCTCGGCGGCGGCCCCGAGGTCGACGCCGCGCCGATGGGCCCCCACGCCCACTCCCCCATCACGGTCGTCTCGGCGCGCACGCCCCGCACCCCGCGGACGCCCCGCTCGGCGGCCACCCCTGACACGGGCCTGACCCCGCGGGTCGAGGTGGAGCGGCCGGAGCCCACCGGGTGGCGGCACCGCCCCCAGGGGCTGCGGGCCGGCGTGGCGACGCCCGTGTCGCCGGTCGACCTGGAGCCCACCCTCGACGGGGTGGCGCTCGCCGGGGCGGAGCGCACCGCCACCACCGCGCGTCCGCTGCTGCGGCTGTCGCAGTCGAAGGTGCACCGGCGCCGCCGCGGCATGGTGGCGCTGGTGCTGCTGCTCGTGCTGGGGGTCTGCGTCGGGGGCGGCTCGTGGTACTGGCTGTCGGAGGGCCGCTGGGTGGCGACCCCGAGCCTGGTGAACCTCACCGAGCAGGACGCCCGCGCCTCCGCGGCGCACGCGGTGCTCGGCATCCAGGTCTCCAAGGAGTACTCCGAGACGGTCCCCGCGGGCCGCGTGATCCGTACGGACCCGGCCCCCGGCCAGCGCATCCTGCACGACGGCACCGTGAAGGCGTGGGTGTCGATGGGCCCGGAGCGGTTCGACGTGCCGACCCTCGTGGGGCTGTCGCGGGCCGACGCAGCCGCCGCCCTGCAGCAGGCGAACCTGCAGCTGGGCGAGGTGACCGAGGCGTACGACGAGAACGCGCCGGTGGGCACCGTGGTGTCAGCGTCGATGGGTCCGGGCACGAGGCTGAAGCGGGGCGACACGGTCGCCGTCGTGCTGTCGAAGGGGCCCAAGCCGATCGCGGTGACGAGCTGGGTGGGCAGGTCGACGGCCGAGGCGAAGGCGGCGCTGGAGAAGGCCGGGTTCACCGTCACCGTCACCGAGGAGCACTCCAAGACGGTGGCGAAGGGCCTCGTCATCTCGCAGGACCCGGCCGACGGGGAGGGCCGGCGCGGCGACACGGTGGCACTCGTGTCGTCGAAGGGGCCGGTGCTGGTGCAGGTGCCGAACGTGCGCCAGCAGACCAAGGACCAGGCCGTC
>JBHAES010000156.1:0-4400 GCA_041855725.1 Actinomycetota bacterium | reverse complement strand
GCCCCGCCGTGGCGGGCCGACGCGCGGGCGGCGAGGACCGACCGCTCGGGCTCGACGAGCTCGGCGAAGGTCAGCGGCAGGTCGGCCTCGCCGCCGAGATGGGCGAGGGTGCGGTCGAGGAACGGGCCGTAGAGGTCGTCGCCCGCCGCGTCCGCCTGGTGCACCCCGCCGGCGCCGGCGACCGTGACGTAGAAGCCGTGACCGGCGTCCGGTGGCAGCACGTCGACGACAGCCGTACGCCCGTCACGCCAGCGCAGCTGGGCGGTGCCGCCGACGGCGTCCAGGGCCCGGGCCGCCTCGACGCCGGGGCCCCATGATCCCGTGGACGAGGGCGTAGGCGTGGATCCCGTAGTCGAGCACGTGGCCGTAGGTGAGCGCCGACACGTGCACCGGCCCGTCGCCGAGCGCGGCGCGCAGCCGGTCCGCCGTCGCGCACCACCGCAGCGCCGACCCGCCGGCGATGCGGGCCCCGCCGGCGGCCCACGCCTCCAGGCGGGCGAGGTCGACCTCGTTGCCGGCGAAGGGCTTGCAGACCTTCACCGGCACCCCCGCCTCGACGAACGGCCGCACCCGGTCGACGTGGCAGTCCCAGTCGACGGTGTGGACGAACGCGGCGTCGACCAGCCCCACGAGGTCGCCGGGTTCGGGCACCACCCGTGCGATGCCGTGCTCGGCGGCGTACGCGGCGGTGGCGGCGTCGTCCATGACGGTGGTGCCCCCCACCACGGCGACCACCTCGTGGCCGCGTGCGGCGAGCAGCGGCGCGAACGCGGCAGGGTGCGAGGTGTCCAGGTCGACGATCCCGATCCGCATGGCCCGAACCTATCGCCGGCCACCGGATCAGTGCGGGCCCGCGCCCCCCGCTCGGCGAACGGTCGGTGCCCGCCGCGGGGTGGCACGGCAGCGACGGCGGGTGCCCCCCGGTGCCGGCTCCCGGTCCGGAGGGCTCGGCAGAGCCGTAGCCGGGCGGCTACCGGATGGTCACGAGGGCGATCGCCGCGAAGTGGCAGCAGGCGGCGAGGATCGTGCAGGTGTGGAAGATCTCGTGGAAGCCGTACCAGGTGGGGAAGGGGTTGGGCCGCTTGAGGGCGTAGACGACGGCGCCGACGGAGTAGAGCAGGCCGCCACCGGCGACGAGGGCGACGACGAGGGGGCCGCCGGCCGCCCAGAACTGGTCGAGCCAGCCGAGCGCGGCCCAGCCCATCGCGAGGTAGAGCACCACGTAGAGCCAGCGGGGCGCCCCCAGCCAGAACACGCGGAACAGCACCCCGAGCAGGGCCGCGCTCCAGATGAGCACCAGCAGCGCCAGCTGCGAGGTGCCGCTGAGCAGCAGCAGCGTGAGCGGGGTGTAGGTGGCGGCGATGAAGAGGAAGATGTTGGCGTGGTCGACGCGGCGCAGCACCGCCCGGACCCTCGGCTGCCACCGGCCGCGGTGGTAGACCGCCGAGTTGCCGAAGAGCAGCAGGGAGCACCCGAGATAGATGGCGGCACCCACCCTGCCCGGCACGGTGGGTGCGAGCACGATGAGCAGCACCCCGCCCACGAGGGCCACCGGCACGGTGGCGGCGTGCAGCCAGCCCCGCAGGCGGGGCTTGATCTCGGCCGCGAGCTGGTCGGTGAGGCCGGGCTCGCGCGGCGCGGATCGGGTCATGTCGTCCTCTCTCGCCGGGCCCCGTTCGTGCTCCTCGGGCGCTGGCGCGGGGTCCGTACGTGGCGGACGGGAGCCGCGTCAACCGCTGCGAGGCACGGTCGGAGCCTAGGCTACGGTTCCGTAGGTTACGGTCGCGTAGGTAAGGGTATCGGACCGTGGTCAGACCCTCAACCGGCCCCGTTTCACTAGTGTGGGGCTCTGTGGGGAGGCTCGAACGACTGCGCGACTGGAGCGACCGGTTGCACCCGCGGGGGCTGCTGTACGCGACGTACGAGCAGCGGCTGATCGCCGAGCTGGACCCCGCCGCCCTGCCCCGGCACGTGGCGGTGCTCGCCGACGGCAACCGGCGGTGGGCGAGGCTCAACGCGCCCGGTGAGACCCTCGTGGCGGGCTACCGGGCCGGTGCCGCGAAGCTGAAGGAGTTCGTCGGCTGGTGCGACGAGGTGGGGCTCCACGTCGTGACGCTGTGGGTGCTCTCGACCGACAACCTCACCCGTGCCGGCGACGACGAGTTCGCGCCCCTGCTCGACGTGATCGAGCGGCTCGTGGTCGACCTGGCCGCCACCCGACGGTGGCGGGTCAAGCCGGTGGGCGCCCTCGACCTGCTGCCGGCCGACATGGCCGCCACCCTCCGCCGCGCCTACGACGACACCCGTCACGTCGACGGCATGCACGTCAACGTCGCCGTCTCGTACGGGGGCCGCCACGAGCTGCGGGACGCGGTGCGAGCGCTGCTGGCCGAGGAGGCGACGAAGGGCACCTCGCTGGAGGAGCTGTCGCGCACCCTCGACCTCGACCAGATCGAGTCCCACCTCTACACCGCCGGCGAACCCGACCCCGACCTCATCATCCGCACCTCGGGCGAGCAGCGGCTGTCGGGGTTCCTCATGTGGCAGTCGGCGCACTCGGAGTTCTACTTCTGCGAGGCGCTGTGGCCCGACTTCCGGCGGGTCGACTTCCTGCGCGCCCTGCGCGACTACACCCGTCGGGAGCGGCGCTTCGGGCGCTGAGGGCACCGGGCGCGGGCGTCGGCGTCAGCGGGGCAGCCGACGCCAGAGCGGGCGGGGCACGAGCCGGGCGACGGCGAACAGCGCCCGCAGCTGCCACGGCACCCACAGGTCGGTCGTCCGTCCGTCGCGGACGGCGCAGGCGACCGCCTCGCCGACCTGCGCGGGGGTGGACGAGAACGGGGCCGGGTCCATGCCGTCGGTCATCCGCCCCACCACGAACCCGGGCCGGGCCACGACGAGGCGCACCCCGGACCCGTGGAGGGCGGCGGAGAGCCCGGCGGCGAACCCGTCGAGACCGGCCTTCGCCGAGCCGTACACGTAGTTGGCCCGGCGCACCCGCACCCCCGCCACCGACGAGAACGCCACCAGCGTGCCCGTGCCGCGGTCGCGCATGCGTGCGGCGAGCACGGTCAGCAGGCTCGCCTGGGCCACGAAGTCGGTGTGCAGCACCCGGACCACCTCGTGGTGGTCGCGCTCGGCGAGCGCCTGGTCGCCCAGCACCCCGAACGCGAGCACGGCGACCTCGACGGGCCCGGCGACCGCCTCTACCCGGTCGACGACCTCGGGGTGGGCGGCGGTGTCGTCGGCGTCGAAGGCCACCGTCTCGACCCGGGCCGCCCCCGCGTCGAGGCAGCGGCGCACCGCGTCGTCCATCGGGCCGGGCCGCGCCGCGAGCACCACGACCGCTCCCGGCGCCAGCCGGACGGCGACCTCCAGCCCGATCTCGCTGCGCCCGCCGAACACCGCCACGACCATGGGCTTCACCGTACGCCGCCGTCCGGCGGGTCAGCGCCGGGCGGTGAGGGCGACGAGCACCAGCGCGGTGGCGCCGATGAGCAGCGAGCGGAGCAGAGGCCGAGGGCCGCGGGCGCGGCTGGCGGTCACGCCGTCGGCCGACGCGCTCGACATCACCGAGCCGCACGACGCCGCCGACATCGCGCTGCCGGCGCTGGCCGCCGACGCGATGCTGAACGCCGACGCCGCCGAGCCCACCGACCCGATCGACATGACGCTGCCGACCGAGCCGATGCTGAGCACGCTGCCGGTGCTGCAGATGCTCAGCAGGGAGTCCTTCGAGGCGATGCTCCACCGTGATGCCATGCGCCCAGCCTGCCACCGATCCCCGGCGGCGCGAGGGCGGGTTCGCGCCGCGCGGGTCGCACGGTTGGGCCCTGGACGACATGATGGGGGGATGAGCGACCCACAGCACGAGGGTTCCGGCCGGCAGCCGAGCGCCCCCCAGGCACCCCCCGGTACGACCCGCGCCTATGGCGGCGTGTCGTGGCCGGCGTCGGCGATCCCGGGCCCCGCGGCCCCGGCACGTGCGATCGACGAGTCCTTCCCCTCCGACGAGCCCGACGCCCCCTACGCGGTGCGCGGCCGGCGCGTCCAGGCCGACGACGAGGCCGGGGTCGACGTCGGGCGCGCCGGCGACGCGGCGTGGCAGCCGACGGCCGGCTCCCAGGCCGACCCGTACCGGGTGGGGTCCGCCGAGGAGCCCGCCTCGGCCGCGCCGTGGCCGGGCGCCAGCGCACCGGCGACCCCGTCGTGGGGCGGCAGCATCATCTCGGCACCCGCCGGGTCCCGTGCCCCCGCCGAGTCCCGGGCCGTCGACGACGACCCGTCGGCCACCCTCGCCCGGCTGATGCGGGGCACCAGGGAGCGGGTCCTCGAGGGCGACGAGCCCGAGATCCCCGACCACCTGCGGTGGGGGGTCCGCCGCGTCGAGGCCGAGGTGG
>JBHAES010000155.1:0-5313 GCA_041855725.1 Actinomycetota bacterium | reverse complement strand
GTGTGGTCGGCTCACGGGTTCTCAGGTTCGTTGGGGGCCACCCGGACCGCGTCTCGTCATCTGCGCATGGCCGAGATCCAGTCGCTGATCACCAGCCGCGAATGACCCACCGCCACCACCGGGGGCCGGCGCCGCAGGCATCCACCCGGGACTGCCGGCCCCGCCGCACCCGTGACGGCAGGCGCGGTGCGGCAGCGCCCGCTCCCCACCCGACGGCACTCGACAAGGGGTAAGGAATCGGGGCGTGCTGCAGCGAGACCCGCTGCCGGCGTCCCTGACATCAGGGTCCGCCGAAGCAACGCCTGAGCCGGCGCCGCCGCAGCGCGACACCCATCGGGAGGGGCGGATCCGGCGGCCCCGTGGCGTCCGATAGCCTTCCGGGGTGCCGAGGCCGAAGGTGTACGACGACGCCCTGCGCGAGCGCATCCTCGGCGAGGCGGCGGCGCAGCTGGCGGCGGGCGGCGTCAGCGGGCTGTCGCTGCGGCGGCTGGCGACGGCGGCCGGCACGTCGACCAACGCGGTCTACGTGATGTTCGGCGGCAAGCCGCAGCTCGTGGCCGAGGCGGTCGAGCGGGCGCTGACGGAGTTCTCGAGACGCCAGGCCCAGGCGATGAGCGACATCCGCTCCATCGACGACCTCGTCGCGCTGGCCCACCGCTACCGAGCCTGGGCCCGCCAGCACCCGGCGCTCTACCACACCTGGTTCAACCAGATCCCGTTCGGACTGGCCGGCGACCATCCCGGCGAGCTGCCCGCCGTCGCCGAGTCCCTGGCACCGGTGGTGGGCGTGGTCGCCTCGCTGGTCGAGGCGGGCGTGCTGCGTCCCGCCGCCCCCGAGGCGATCGTCCGCAGCCTGTGGGGCGCCGTGCACGGCTACGTCGCCCTCGAGATGGGGCTGCGCGACTGGGACGACGACGCGTTCTCGGCCCACGTCGACGCCGTGCTGAGGTCGTGGGCGGCGTGAGGCCGGGGGCCACGGCGTGACCGAGATCCTCGTCAAGGCGGTGAGCCTCGTGCTCGTCGTCGGGGTCGGCCTCGGGATCACGCGGGCCGGATGGGTCAGCCGGTCGGACCTGCCGATCTTCTCCCGGCTCGTGCTGCGGGTCACCCTGCCGTGCGCGCTGGCGACCAGCTTCGACGCCGTCACGATCCCGCCCGCGCTGCTGTCGGTGGCGCTGGTCGGCGCGGTGGCCAACCTCGTGCAGCAGGGCGTCGGCTACCTGCGCACCCGTGCCCGCAGCCCTCACGAACGGGCGTTCGCCGTCTGCCACGGCGGCGCCTACAACATCGGGGCGTTCGTGATCCCGTACGCCTCAGGGTTCATGGGTCCAGCGGCCGTGCTCTACGTCACCCTCTTCGACGTGGGCAACGCCATCGTGGCGGCCGGGCTGGGCTACGCGTGGGGCATGAGCCTTGCCACCGGGCGGCGGCTCACCGTGCGCGGGGTGCTCAAGGACCTGGCCAACCCGCTGCTCGTCGTCGCCGTCACCCTCGTCGCGATGCGGCTGCTGGGGCTCCACCTGCCCGCCCCCGTGCTGTCGTTCGTGAGCCTCGTCGGGGCCGCCAACCCGTTCCTGGCGATGCTGATGATCGGCATCGGCATGTCCGCCCGCCCCGCCGGCCACACGCTGCGTCAGGCCGGGGTGACGTTGGCGTGGCGCTACGGCTTCGCCGTGGGGCTGTCGCTCGTGGCGTGGTACCTGCTGCCGTACGGGTACGACGTGCGGCTCGCCCTGATCCTGGTCTTCTGGTCGCCGGTGGCGTCCATGCTGCCGGGCTTCATGAGCGAGATGGGGGGCGACGTGGAGCTGGCGTCGTTCGTGAACTCGGTGAGCATCTGCGTGGGCATGGTCGCGCTGCCGGTGCTGTTCCTCACCCTCTCACCGTTCACCTGAGGCCGTAGCGCACCGGTCAGGCGAGGCCGACGAGCAGGGCGCTGGCGTGCCACAGCTGGTCGACGACCGCGTCGTCACGCGCCGGCTCGGGCTGCCCGGTCTCGCGGCGTCGGGCGTAGCAGGCGCCGGGTCGCCAGTCGACGCCAGCCCTGCCGCGTGCCAGCCACACGAGGGTGTCGGCCCCCTGCTCGCAGGTGAGCAGGAGGCGGCGGGCGGGGGTCTCGAGGGACAGCCAGCGCACTGCTCGCGGCCCGCCTGCCAGGAAGCTGCTCGCGACCACGCCCGGGTGGAACGAGACGGCCGACACGCCGTCGACGTGCCGCAGCAGCCCGCGGGCCGTGCAGAGGTTGGCGAGCTTGCTGGACGCGTACGCCCCGAACCCCGACCAGCCCCTCGCCATGGACGGGTCGGTGAGGTCGATGCGGCCGCTGCGGGCGGCCCGCGACGACGTCATGACGACCGTCCCCTCACCCGCCCGCAGGCTCGGCAGCAGCAGCCGGGTCAGCAGGTACCCAGCGAGGTGGTTGACCTGGAACGTGGCCTCGAACCCGTCCCCGGTCACGACGCGACGCCGCCACGTCATGGCACCCGCGTTGTTGGCGAGCACGTCGATCCTCGGGTGGGCCGTACCGAGGGTGTCGGCGAGGCGACGCACCGCGTCGAGGCTGGCGAAGTCGCACAGGTGGTGCTCGACGCCCAGCCGTCGCGCCACGTCGGAGGTCTTCACCGGGTTGCGGCCGACGATCACGACCTCGTGGTCCGGGCACAGCGCAGCCGCCGCGGCCGCCCCGATGCCGTCGCTCGCGCCGGTGATGACGATGGTGGCCATGGCCCGATCCTCTCAGCCGTACGGGGTCACCGCCGGCGGCGTCGGCTCAGGCGGCGAGAGCCGCCTGAGGGGCGGCGGGGTCGGGAGAGCGGCCCGGCTCCGGCAGCGACGCGAGCACAGCCAGCAGCACCGAGGCGGCCAGGATCGCCACGGCGAACCCGGCGTGCAGGGCAGCCAGCGCCGTGCCGAGGCCCACCGCGCGGATGACGAGCCCCGTCACCAGCTCGGCCAGCAGCCCGAAGCCGAGCAGCCCGGCCGGCCAGCGCAGCCGGTGGGGCACCAGCATCACGGTGACGGCGCCGAGCAGGAGCACCGTGCCGGCGAGGCCGAGCCGTAGCAGCTGCAGACCGGGGTGGAGGTCGGCGGGCACCGTCGACCATGCCGGCCACGAGATCACCCGGGTGAACGATCCGGGTGCGGCGACCACGATGCCGAGGGCGTGCAGCACCATCAGCAGCCCGTAGCAGGCCGTCGCCCCCACGGCCGTCCGGGTCCAGCGCCACGCCGTACCCGGGTGCCCCACCCGTACGGCCGCGACGACAGCCGCCGCCATCGCCAGCAGGGCGCAGCACAGGTCGACCACAGCCGCCGGCGTCGGGATGCCCACGAGCACCACCAGCGCGCCGAACACGGCCGCCGCCGTCCCGCCGGCGACCGCCACGAACGGGAGAGGCCGCACCCACCGGTCGACGTACGGGTCGCGCAGCCCCAGCACCCCGGCGGCGAGGCTGGCGAGCAGGCCGAGGCCGGAGACGACCCGATGGGTGAACTCGACCATCGGGTTGAGGTGGAGCTCGGGGCCGATCTGGTCGGGGTAGCAGCCGGGCCAGGTGGGGCACGCGGCACCCGACTCGGTCGCGGCCACCATCGAGCCCATGAGCACCGACAGGGTGACGAGCACGGCCGCGACCCGGAAGACGAAGCGCACGCGGGCAGCAGGCATGCCCAGCACTCTAGGCGAGCCCGGCCCGGGGCGGGCCGCCGGGTCCAGGTCGGCGACCGAGCTCCCTGAGGGGACCTCCGGGGATCCGGCAGGACGAGGTCTGCAAGTCAACGGGTTGAAGCTGACCCTGCAGCGGATGACCGTATCGCCACGTCCATGCCCGAGCCGGCCAGCTCGCAACTGGTCCCGCGAAGGAGGCGGAGCCATCGGGCGACCACGCTCACTCATGCGCACCTCTGTCGTGGCTTTGTGGCGTGGTCGGGTCACTGCGGCGGTGGGTCATTCGCGGCTGGTGATCAGCGACTGGATCTCGGCCATGCGCAGATGACGAGACGCGGTCCGGGTGGCCCCCAACGAACCTGAGAACCCGTGAGCCGACCACACCACGTCCCACCGCGCCTCAGCAGTCAGGTCGTACCCGGCTCTCCTTCGGCAGCCGCTGATACCGATACCCGCACGTCGGAGACTCCCGCGGCGGATACCCATGCTCCTGCCACCGCGTCCACCCCGCGCACCACCGAGTCGACCCATCCCCCATGTCGAAACGCACCCCACGCAACCGCGCATGGATCGTGATCGTGATCCCATCCTGGGTGACCGTCGTCGCCACGGTCCGCGGACCCTCCACCCACAACCAGTACGGGTAACCGACCACCGTGACCCGCTCCTTGTTCAACGACGGATCAGGACCCACCATCGGATACGGCGCCGGCAGCTGCAGCTGCGCCGACGCATGCCTGGCCACCGTCTCCACCACCTGCTCCACACTCGGACCAGCCGACGACGACGCACCCGGCTCCACCCTCCGCCACACCCAGATCATGCACTCCGTCTCCGACACCGGCGCACACGGGACGCTCCCGATCGGGATCACCACCGGAACCTGCTGCATCGACACCACAGCCGAACCGCCCCCACCAGAACCACCCGAACCACCCGGCCGACCCGACGACCCACCAGCCGACCCACTCGTACCCGCAGACACGCTCACCGAGTCACCAGAGTCAGTCGCCACACCGTAGCGGCTGAGGCTGGACGATGCTGACGCCGACGGCGTGGCAGCCGTCGCAGCCTTCATCGGACCGGCAGGCAGGGCACGCGGCGGCACGGTGAGGACGCCACCGACGAGCAGGCACCACACCACGACCACGATCACCCGAGCGGGCACGACGACACCTTCTGGAGATTGTTGGTGAAGATCTTCAGCCGCCCGTCACGGTGTGCCAGCAGCATCTGAGCGACCTGGAGAGGCGCATCAGCGAACTTCGATCCGTCCGGGTTGTACATGGCCGACCCGGTCCGGTCCTCGCAGGTCAACAGTGTGACCTCGGCGTCGGCGTACCTAGCAGTCCGGTCGACGGCCGCCCGAACCTTGGGAGCCGAACCCTTCAACAAGAGCCCATGATCCTTGTAGTGGCGCAGCAGAACCATCACATGCTCCCGGAACGTCCCGTCGGTTGTCTCCACCAGGACCGGGGTCGGCTCGCTGGCACCCCCTTCGTAGTGCAGCCGGTAGTACTCGGCGGCGTACCGTTCGTACACCCGGATCGCTTCCTGCTCGAGCGCCACCGTGGCCGCGTTCGCACTCGCCTCCTCGCTGCTGCACGGCGTCGGCGACCCCTGCGGCGGACCCAGGGTGGGCAACG
>JBHAES010000154.1:0-2979 GCA_041855725.1 Actinomycetota bacterium | reverse complement strand
CGGTCCGGGCGACGGCCGCCGGGTGCGAGCCGGCCGAGGTGGTGGTGGGCTGAGTCAGCCGCGGCGGCGGCCGAGCACGTAGAGCCGCTCGGTCTGCGCCTCGACGTCGTCGAGGGGGCCGCGCACGTACCACTCGACGTCGACGAGCCCGGCCCGCCGCACCGCGTCGAGCACCGTGTCGCGGTCGTGGTGCACGAGGTCGAGCTCGACCTGGTGGCCGTGGAGCTCGGTGAGGTGGCGCAGGTCGCCGCCGAGGTGCACGGCGAGGGCGAGGCGGCCGTCGGCGGCGAGGGTGCGGGCGAGGGCGGCGACGGCGCCGGGCAGCTCTGAGGGGGCCAGGTGCGCGAGCGCGTACCAGGCGGTGACCGCGCCCCAGCCGGCTGCGGCGCGCGGCTTCAGCAGCGTCCGCAGGTCGCCGACCTCGAAGGTGACCTCCGGGTGGCGGCGCCGGGCCTCGGCGACCATGCCCACCGACAGGTCGACGCCGGTGACGTCGGCGCCCTGCCGGGCGAGGTAGGCGGCGACGTGGCCGGGTCCGGTGCCGACGTCGACCACCGGGTCGTCGCCGGCGAGGTCGGCGACGCGCTCCAGCAGCCAGCAGTCGAACGGCTTGCGGTCGAGCTCGTCGTCGAGCTCCTCGGCGCAGGTGGCGGCGACGACGTCGTAGGCGGCGACCACCCGGGCGTCGCGGGCGGCAGGCCCGCCGACGAGCACGGCCTCGAGGTCGACGGCGGGGGCGGTCTCGGCGGGCCCACCGGGGGTCGGGCCGAACCGGTGGGCCCAGCGGTGGTCCTGCTGGCCCGGGCGGCGCTCGAGTCGGACCACGAGCGGCTCGTCCCGCTCGGCCATCCGCCCCAGCTCGGCCTCGACCTCGCCGCGGTCGGCGAAGCCGTGGAGCCGTTCCGTGCGGGTCTTCAGCTCGCCGGGGGCCTGCGGGCCGCGCAGCAGCATCACGGTGAGGATCGCGGTCTCGGCCTCGGTCAGTCCGACCGTCTCGGTGAGCAGCTGGTGGTACTTGAGCACGCGGGAGCCGGCCCCGGTCCACACGGTCTTCAACAGGCCCCGCTCCTTGAGCCGGGCCACGGTGTCGAGCACCTGCCGGTCGGTGTAGGCGACGACCGGCTCGCGGCTGGAGGCCTGGTTGCACGCCGTTCTCAGCGCGTTGGCGGTGAGCGGGTAGGACGCCGGCACGGTCACCTGCTTCTCCATGAGCGCGCCCAGCACCCGTTGCTCCTCGGCGTCCAGCTGCGGCAAGGCGGAGGTCATGGGCGTCAGCGTAGCCGTCCGGGCCAGCCGTGCCCGACGGCGGCGGCCCGGCTCGCAGCCCCCGACGGCGGCCCCGAGCAGACGTCCGAGCACCGCCGACGCACCCCCAGCCTGACCGGTCGGCACCGCCTGGTCGGGCCGGAGCGCCGGGCCTGCTGCGGGGCCGCTGCCGCAGGGGTTGCGACCCGGGTGCCGGCCGCGTCCGCCGTCCGCAGGCAGCGGCGGCGGAGGCTCCTGTCCTGGGCCTCGTCTCGGCCCGCGGGTGGTGCACCGCGTCGGCAGGCCGGGCAGGTACGCGTGGCGGCCTGTCGCAGGCCGGCTCGGCAGCCGTCGCCCGAGGCGGGACCCTTCGGTCAGGTCGCCCCGAGGGTGGGGTGGGCGCGTCGAGGTCGCGGTCGCCGTCCCCGGGCGCGGGTCACTCGGACGAGACGGTGCGCCCCCTCGGGCCCTCGGGCTCGCGGGGCAGCTCGACGCGGGCGCCGTAGCGGCTGACCAGGAACGGCACGGCGCCTGCGAGGGTGAGCGTCACCCCGACCACGACGGCGGTCCGGGCGCCGAACAGCTCGCCGAGGAACCCGGCCAGCAGCGCGGCCAGGGGCATGATGCCCCAGATCACGAACCGGATGGTGGCGTTCATGCGTCCGAGCAGCCGGGGCGGGCAGAGCCGCTGCCGAGCCGTGACCTGCACCATGTTGAAGATCACGATCGCCGCCGACACCCCCGTCTCGGCGATCACCAGCGCCGCGACGGCCGGCCACAGCGGCAGGTGGACCCCCAGCCCGAGGAGGCCCATGGCGACGCCGGCCGCGACGGCGCTCCACCGCAGCGTCGGGCCCTCGCCGAAGCGTTCGGCGAGCCGCGCCGCGACCAGGGAGCCGAGCACCCCACCCACGGCGCCGGCGCTGAGCGCGACGCCGAGCATGACCACGGTGGCGCCGAGGTCTGACAGCACCACGAGGGGCAGCAGGGTGAACACCATGGTGGCGCCCAGGTTCGACAGGCCGATCGCGACCAGCAGCAGCCGCAGCAGCGGCTCGGAGGCGACGAACCGGATGCCCTCGCCGATCTCGGCGAACAGGTGGCGCCGCTCAGCGGCCGGGACGGGCGCCTCGCCGTCGCGGATGGCGAGCAGGCACAGCGCCGAGGCGGCGAACCCGACCGCGTCGGCCACCAGCAGCAGCGGCGCCGCGACGACGGCCAGCAGCGCCCCCGCGACGCCGGGCCCACCGAGCCGGGCCACCTGGGCGACCCCTTCGAGCACACCGTTGGCCCGCCCGACCTGCTCGCCGGGCAGCAGGATCGGGATGAAGCTCTGGTAGGCGACGTCGAAGAACACCGTGGCCACGCCCACCACCCCGGCCACCACGTAGAGGTGCCAGATCTGCAGGTTGCCGCTGACCCACAGCACGGGCACGACCAGGATCGCCGCCGCCCGCACCCCGTCGGCCACCATCATGACGCGGCGCTTGCGCATGCGGTCCACCCAGCCGCCGGCGAGCAGCCCGACGAGCAGGAACGCCGCCGTCGCGGACGCGTTGAGGTACCCCATCTGCTGCGCCGAGGCGTGCAGCAGCTGGATGGCCAGCACCGGCACCGCCAACGCCTCGAGCTGGTACCCGACCTGGCTGAGCGCCTGCCCACTCACCAGCAGCCGGAACCCGGGGTGCCGCCACGGCGACCTGCTCGGCGCTGGCGGCTGCTCGTAGGTGTCTG
>JBHAES010000153.1:0-4577 GCA_041855725.1 Actinomycetota bacterium | reverse complement strand
GTCGGCGGCCCCGCGCCGTCTCGTGGGTCAGGCTCGGGGGTCGTCCAGGGTCCGACCTCCTGCCACGCGGGCAGGAACCGGGCGTAGTCGGCCGCCGAGACGGGCTCGACCTCGGCCCGCAGGGCCGCCAGCGACCTGCGCCGGACGAGGGCCAGCACCCGTGGGTCGCACACGTGAGGCGGGGTGGCCACCGCGATCGGGTCGAGCACGGACTGCGAGCGCCACAGGTCGGGCAGCAGGTCACCTTCGACCAGCCGGCCCTCCCCGACGAGCCGACGCACCACGTCGCGCGCCACCGCCTGCCCCACGCCCAGCCACCGGGCCACCTCGGCGACCGTGAACGGCACGTGGGTGCGGGCGTAGCGCGCCACCAGGTCGCCCAGCGGGTCGACCACCGGCAGCGTGAACACGTCGGGCAGCCCTGCCGGCACGGCGACCCCCAGGGCGTCACGCAGCCGGCCCGCGTCGTCGGCGGCCGCCCACCGTACCTCCGCGGGCGGGACGTGGCGGGGGGCGTCGTCGCTGGTCGGCGGGGCGTCGCGCCGGGCCGCGTCCCCCCGCGGTGGGCCGGTGGGAGGTGCGTCCAGCGGACCCGGCCACCCGGCCGACAGCGGGAACACGCGCCGCGCCGCGTGCAGGTCGGCGAGCCAGGCGCCCACCACGGCCACCGGGTCGTCGCCTTCGCCCACCCGCACCCGGCGGGCCAGCTCGGCGGGTGGCATCGGGCCGAGCACCCGCAGCAGGTCGGCCAGGTCGTCGGCGTCTCGGGCGGCACGCGCGGGATCGAGGTGCTGGAGCTCGGCCTCCGTACGGGTGAGCGCGCCCGGGTCGAGCAGGTCGGACAGGGCCAACCCCTCGCCGGAGCCCAGCAGCTCGGCCAGCAGCACCGGGTCGAGGGACAGGGCCGCGGCCCGCTTCTCGGCCAACGGCGTGTCGCCCTCGTACAGGAACTGGGCCACGTAGCCGAGCACCAGCGACGACGCGAACGGCGACGGCCGGGCCGTCTCGACCTCGACCACCCGCACCTGCTTGGCCCGGACCCGCCGCATCAGGTCGACCAGGCCGGGCACGTCGAACACGTCCTGCAGGCACTCGCGGACCGTCTCGAGCACGATCGGGAACGACGGGTAGCGCGACGCCACCTCGAGCAGCTGCGCGGCTCGCTGCCGCTGCTGCCACAGCGCTTGCCGACGGTCGGGTCGCCGCCGCGGCAGCAGCAGCGCCCTGCCGGCGCACTCGCGGAACCTGGCCGCGAACACCGCCGACCCGCCCAGCTGCGCGGTGACGAGGTCCGACACCTCGTCCGGGTCGAGGAGCAGCTCGTCGAGCAGCGTCGCCGGCGCCCCAGCCGCCGCGTCGAGGTCGAGGTCGAGCGAGGTGTCGGGCAGCCGCAGCACGATGCCGTCGTCGGCCGGCATGGCCTGCACGTCGACGCCGTGGGTCTCGCGCAGGCGTGCCGCCACGCACAGCGCCCACGGCGCGTGGACGCCGGCGCCGTACGGGGAGTGCACCACGACGCGCCAGTCGCCCAGCTCGTCGCGGAACCGCTCCACCACCACCGTGACGTCGTCGGGTACGTGGCCAGTGGCCTCGCGCTGCTCGGTGAGGTAGCCGAGCAGGTTGTCGCACGCCCACTCGTCGAGGCCGGCGGCCCGTACGCGATCCCGGGCCGCGTCGGCGGGCAGCCCCACCACCTCGCGGACGAACGCCCCGACCGCCGCCCCCAGCTCCGCGGGGCGTCCGAGGGTGTCGCCCCGCCAGAACGGCAGCCGGCCCGGCACGCCCGGCGCCGGCGTCACCAGCACCCGGTCGTGGGTGATCTGCTCGACCCGCCACGACGAGGTGCCCAGCGTGAACACGTCACCCACCCGGGACTCGTAGACCATCTCCTCGTCGAGCTCGCCGACCCGCCGGCCCGGCCCGTCGCCGCTCGCCAGGAACACCCCGAACAGGCCCCGATCGGGGATCGTGCCGCCGGAGGTGACCGCCAGCCGCTGCGCGCCGCGGCGCCCGGCGACGACGTCGGTGACCCGGTCCCACGTGACCCGCGGGCGCAGCTCGGCGAACTCGTCGGACGGGTAGCGCCCGCTCAGCATGTCGAGCACCGAGTCGAGCACGCCGCGGGTGAGAGTGGCGTACGGAGCGGCCCGCCGCAGCAGCGCGAGCAGGTCGGGCACCGCCCAGTCGTCGAGCGCGCACATGGCCACCACCTGCTGCGCCAGCACGTCGAGCGGGGTGGCGGGCACGTGGAGCGCCTCGATGCTGCCGGACCGCATGCGCTCGGCCACCACCGCCGCCGAGACCAGGTCCCCCCGGAACTTGGGGAACAGCACCCCTCGCGACACCGCCCCCACCTGGTGGCCCGCCCGGCCGACGCGTTGCAGCCCCGACGCCACCGACGGCGGCGCCTCCACCTGCACCACCAGGTCGACCAGCCCCATGTCGATGCCCAGCTCCAGCGACGAGGTGGCCACCACCGCGGGGAGCCGTCCCGCCTTCAGGTCGTCCTCGATGACAGCCCGCTGCTCCTTCGACACCGACCCGTGGTGCGCCCGCGCGAGCACCGGAGGCACCCCGCCGCCGGTGCCCGACGCGCCGATCAGCTCGGCCGCGGGCCGCGCCGGCACGCGTGGGAGCAGCTCCGGTGCGGTGCGGCCCGCCCACACCTCGTTGAGCCGGCCCGTGAGCCGCTCGGCCAGCCGCCGCGAGTTCGCGAACACCAGCGTGGACCGGTGTGCCGCCACCAGGTCGACGATCCGCTCCTCGACGTGCGGCCAGATGGACGGTCCCCCCTCGGGCCGCGCCGGCCCTGGCGGTGCGTGGAGGTGGTGGCGCTGCGCGTCCCAGGGCGGGTGCGGCACAAGGTCCGTGGTGGGCGCCGACGGTGCCCGTGCGGCTGTGACGGGTTCGACCAGGCCCGAGCCCGCTGGATCGCCGGCTGCCTGGTCGGACCCGGCGCCCGGGCCCTCGTCCGGGATCCCCGCCGGACCGGCGAGGTCGGCCATGTCGGGCACCGGGACGACGACCCGCAGGTCCCACTGCTTCTCGGACGGCGGCTGCACCACCTCGACAGGGCGGCCGCCGGCGAGGAAACGGGCCACCTCGTCGACGGGCCGTACGGTGGCCGAGAGCCCGACCCGCTGCGCGGGGGCGGCCAGCAGGTGGTCGAGCCGCTCGAGGGTGACGGCGAGATGGGCGCCCCGCTTGGTGGCGGCCACGGCGTGCACCTCGTCGACGATGACGGTCTCGACGCCGGTGAGGGCCTGCCGTGCCTGCGAGGTGAGCAGCAGGTACAGCGACTCCGGGGTGGTGATGAGCACGTCGGCCGGGTCACGCCCGAACCGGCGCCGCTCGTCGGCCGGCGTGTCACCCGACCGCACCGCGACCCGCACCGTGGGCACCTCCACCCCCAGCCGACGCGCGGCGTGGCCGATGCCGACCAGCGGCGAGCGCAGGTTGCGCTCCACGTCGGCGGCCAGCGCCTTGAGCGGCGACACGTAGAGCACCCGGCACCGCGACCGGCCAGCCTCGGGCGGCCGGGTGAGCAGCCCGTCGATCGCCCACAGGAATGCCGACAGCGTCTTGCCCGACCCCGTGGGTGCCACCACCAGGGTGTGCTGCCCCACCGAGATGGCCTGCCACGCCCCCAGCTGCGCGGCCGTGGGCGCGCGGAAGCTGCCCCTGAACCACGCCCGGGTGGCGGGGGAGAAGCGTTCCAGCACGTCCATGGGGGCAAGCCTGCCACCGGCCTGTGACAGTTCTTGCAGCCCGCCGGCCAGACGATCATCATCCCTTGTCGGGACACAGAGCGCCGTGCTGCTGCCCGGCGTCGGCACCGATGGGGTCCCCCCTCCACACCCGTGGGGCCGTTCGGGGTCTGGCCGCCTGGGGCGGGCGCACCGCTCTACCCACCGGGAGCAAGGTGCGGCAGCCCGCGCCGGTGGTACGCCAGCGCATGCGTACCACGGCAGGTTGCCGGGGATACTGGCTCACCCGCGGGCGCCAAGGGCGGCCGATACGGTGACTCGTCCGTCGTACCCGACAACCCGTACGCCTCTCCGCGCCCGCGACACACCGTTCCTGGTCAGAGAGAAGCACCAGGATGGACGTCGAGATCGACTCCTATCCTCCCGGCCGGCTGGGGTGAGCGTCCCGACGCTGCCGACACCGTCAGGCAGCCGACGCCGGGACTGGCGCCGAGGAGCGCGTCGAAGGCGAGAGTGGGCCGTCTCGCCCGCGCGCCTGCCGCCTCGTTTGTTGTATCCCTACAATCCGGGCACTCTTATGCTGCGCGACACGCCGGTACTCGTTGTAGGGATACGATAAAACCAGGATGGGAGTCGAGATCGACTCCCATCTTCCAGGGCCGTGCGGCGTTCGCCGGGGGTGCCCGCCGACGCCGACAGGCCGCTGTCGCGTCGCGGGGGCTGGCGCCGCGAAGCAGGTGGAGGGACCTCGCTGCGTCGTTTGTTGTATCCCTACAACACCAGCAGCCTCCAGTCGTGCGACACGCCGGTGATCGTTGTAGGGATACAACAAACCAGGATGGGAGTCGAGATCGACTCCAATCTGCCATG
>JBHAES010000152.1:0-2983 GCA_041855725.1 Actinomycetota bacterium | reverse complement strand
CGTCCGGGCAGGAAGACGATGTCGGCCGCCGGACTGAAGGGGACCGGCGCCACGCCGTCGACGACGAGCACACCGGTGCCCACGACGAGCTCGACGAGCCCCTCGCAGACCTCGGCGGGAACGGTCTCGGGATCGTAGCCGGCCAGCCCCATGACGACGGCGCGGTCGGTGGCGTGGCCGCGGCCGGTGGCGCCGAGCGAGCCGTAGAGCTCGACCGTCAGTCGGGTCACCGGCTCGGTGCAGCCCATCTCGAGGTTGTGCTCGCCGGACTCCACGCGGACCGAGCCGTCAAGCACGCCGGCGAGCTCGGCCGCGAAGGCGCGCCCGGCCCGCATCGGCCCCACGGTGTGCGACGACGACGGCCCGATACCCACCCGCATCATGTCGAAGACGCTCAGGGGTCGGGAGGCGTGCTGCGCCGTGAACTCGCCGGCCAGAAGTGCCGCCGGGGTGGCGGCGTCCAGGGCCGTGGGCACGAGGGTCGTGTCGACGCCGTCGTCCGCCGAGACGGCGGAGACGGCCAGCGGCGGGGGCAGCGGGACGGAGCCGCCCTTGGCTGCGGCCCACGGTCCGGTCCAGGCGAGGTCGTGCGTTGTCATGGCACCATGATGCACGTCACGACGCTCTGGTACGCCCGTGCCGGCCGCTGCTGCCCGCGGGCACCCTCCGCCCGAACCGACCCCGCCCGTCGGACGACGTCGGACGCCCGGCCGCCGGTCAGCTCCCGGCACCCGGCGGCAGGCGCCCGGCGGCCTGCTCAGTCGGCGGCCCCCGCTCAGTCGGTGGCGCGCACGAGCCACCAGGCGGCGTAGGGCGGCACCGGGACGAGGCCGTCGCCGGCTCCCTCCATGCTGGTCGAGCCCGAGGGCACCGTGTCGGTCAGGACGTCAACGGCACCCAGGACCCCGTACTCGGCCAGGCGCCACGCCGGGATGCTCCTCCAGTCAGGGGTCACGTTGTAGACACCGACGAAGCTCCCGCGCGGGTGGTCGCGGAAAGTGACGAGCACGCCGTCGTCGTCGACCGGGGCGACCTGTGTGCGCACGTCGGCGCTCAGCTGCGGCAGGCTCGCGCGCACCTTGCCCAGGTGGGCGAGGTCGGTGAAGACCCGACCCTCCACGCTGGAGCGGTCGTGGCGGTTGGCGATGCGGGCCTCGTCGAGCATCGGGCGACCGGCCCAGCGCGAATCGGCCTCGTGGCCCGGCTCGGTGTCCCAGTTGGGGTCGTTGAACTGGCCCAGCTCGTCACCGCTCCAGATCACCGGCACACCGCCCCAACCGTAGATGATGGCGTTGGCCAGCCGTAGGGCGTTGAAACGCTCCTCCAGCCACGTGTGCAGCTCCTCCTCCCGCCAGGCGGGGGTGTTCTCGTCGATGCCGGCCACGGCCTCGGCGGCGGCCTCGATGCCGATGAGCGAGGCAGCGGTACCCGAGATGCGGCGGTCGTTGGTGACCGGGTTGTACTGGAAGACCAGGCCGCGCGCGTCAGAGGCGGGGTAGACGCCGCGGTACCAGTCGGACAGGAACAGGCGGTGCCAGTAGCCGTTGAGGCCGACGGCCTCGGCGTCGTTGTCGTCGATCGCCCAGCCGATGTCGTCGTGGCAGCGGATGTAGGTGATCCAGGTGGCCGTCGGCGGCTCCACCGGCAGCACCCGCAGCGCGTGGGCGGCCAGGGTGACGTTGCGCGTGGCGAGCATGGACCAGATCTGGACCATGAGGGAGTTGTGGTAAGCCAGGTCGGAGACCTTGCCGGTGTACTTGCCCTGACCCAGGTACTGGAGCAGCTCGGTGGGGGCCACGATGGCCTCGGCCTTGAGGTCGACGGCGGGGCAGGCGATGCGACTGATGGCACGCAGCACCTCGGTGATCGCGTTGACCTCGGGCTGACCCTGGCAGTCGGTGCCCTTGCGCTTGATCGTGAAGGCGATCGCGTCCAGGCGCAGCACCTCGACACCCTTGTTGGCGAGGTTGAGGATGATGGAGACGAACTCCTCCAGGACGTTGGGGTTGCGCCAGTTGAGGTCCCACTGGAAGGAGTTGAAGGTGGTCCACACCCAGCCGTTGAGCTCCTCGTTCCAGGTGAAGTTGCCGGGGGCGAAGTCGGGGAAGATCTCGGGCAGGGTGCGCTCGTACTCGTCGGGCTCGGTGCGGTCGGGGTAGACGAAGAAGTAGTCGCGGTAGCGCTGCTCGCCCGCACGGGCGCGCTGGGCCCACTCGTGCTCGGCGGCGACGTGGTTGAGGACGAGGTCGACCACCAGGCTCATGCCCTCCTTGCGCAGCTCGCTGGTCAGGTGCGCGAGGTCCTCCATGTCACCCAGGTCGGGGCGCACGGAGCGGTAGTCGGCCACCGCGTAGCCGCCGTCGGAGTCGCCGGGGCGGGGGGTGAGCAGGGGCATGAGGTGGAGGTAGGACACGCCGAGCTCACGCAGGTAGGGGATGCGCTCGACGACGCCGCGCAGGTCCCCTGCGAAGCGCTCGGTGTAACCGGCGTAGCCGATCCGGGACGGATTCTGGATCCAGCTGGGATCCAGGGTGCGGGCCAGGTCGAGGTGACGCAGCTCGGGGTCGCGCTCGACGTAGGTCCGGGCGGCCTCGGTGAGCAGGTCCACGGCGGTGGCCGTGGCGGTCGGCTCGCCGTAGAGGGTGACCAGGCCATCAATGACGTCGGGGTACCAGCGCTCGAGGCGCGTCGTGAAGACCTCCCGCATGGTGAAGTCCAGGTCGGTGGCGTCCAGGACGGCGTCGACGGCGTCTCGGACCTCCGCGGGAACCGCAGTGTCAGTGGGAGACCAGGTCGACGGGACGGAGAATCGGGGGGTGTCGGGGCCGGCGGGGGCGGCGTGCTTAGGAGCGCTCATGGTCCTATCGTGACCGATCGGTCCATCGATCGGCAGCCCTTCGGGAAGCGGATCTCCGACCAAGGTGGTGCCCGGGGAGCCGCGTCCACCCCCCGGAGGCGCCACCCCGACTTCCACGGCTCCCGG
>JBHAES010000151.1:0-2835 GCA_041855725.1 Actinomycetota bacterium | reverse complement strand
GGTCTCGGAATGGGAGGCCTCCTTCGGTGAGGTCTACCGCCACCACATCCACACCACCGGGGTGGAGATGATCATGGCCGGGCACATCGCGCTGCCGGCCTACTCCAAGCAGCTCAACCCGTCGCTGGAGGATGCCGACATCATGCCGGCCACCCTCGCGCCCGAGCTGATCAACGGGCTGCTCAAGACCGAGTTGGGCTTCAACGGTGCGGTGATCACCGACGCCTCGCACATGCTCGGCATGACCTCGGCGATGCGGCGTGAGGACTATGTGCCCGCCGCGATCGCGGCCGGCTGCGATGCCTTCCTGTTCTTCAACGATCTTGAGGAGGACTTCGCCTTCATGAAGGCGGGCGTGCTCAACGGGGTCATCTCGAAGGAACGCCTCGACGACGCCAACCGCCGCGTGCTCGGGCTCAAGGCGAAGCTGCGGCTGTGGCAGCAGCGCGAGCAGGGCACGCTGCTGCGCACGCCCGACGACCTGGCCGTCATCGGCTGCGACGAGCATCTGGCGATGCGCGCCGACGCCGCCGACAAGGGCATCACGCTGGTGAAGAACACCCTCGACCAGCTGCCGCTCGACCCCGAGAAGCACCGGCGGATCCGCCTCTACCACCTCACCGGCGAGCAGGGCAGCCTGCTGGGCGCCTCCTACCAGGCCGGAGAGGCGTTCGCCGCCGAGCTGGAGAAGCGTGGCTACGTCGTCGAGATCAACGACGGCACCACCCGGGTGAAGGGCCGCACCCTCGACTACCGCGAGCAGGTCGACGCCGCCCTCATCGTCGCCGAGGTGGTGGGGTACGGCGCGCAGAACAACTACCGCATCACCTGGAAGACGGCGATGAGCAACGAGTGCCCCTGGTACGTGTGGGAGGTGCCGACCTTCATGGTCAGCGTCAACTACACCACCCACCTGCACGACGCCACGATGCTGAAGTGCTACGTCAACGCCTACCACGCCAACCCCGACATCGTGCGGCTCACCGTCGACAAGCTCGAGGGCAAGAGCGAGTTCAAGGGCACGCCCAACGACCTCGTCTGGGCCGACAAGTGGCAGGCCCGCCTCTGACGGCTCAGACGGCGAGGATCCGCTCGGTGAGGTGGTCGGCGAGCGGCCGGTCGGTGGCCAGCACCATGCGGGTGGTGGCACCCTCGTGGTCCGTCACGCCGAGCCGCTGCCCGCGCAGGTCGGCGATCGTCTGGCCCCGGCCGGGGCCGTCGGTGTCGTCGACGACGACGGGGACCCACGGCGAGTCGACGACCCCGACGCCGCCGACCGCGATCGCGGCGGCGAGCGGGTCGTGGAGCGCCGAGCAGCGGCGTCCGTACTCGTGGGCGTAGTAGCCGAAGTAGACGTCGAGCATCTGCCCCATCGTGCGGGCGAGCGGGGAGCCGGACCCGAGCAGCTGGGAGCGGTGCTCCTCCTCGAGGACGTTCGCCATGGTGACGTCGAGGCCGACGAGGGTGACCGGCCACGGGGCGGCCACGACCATGGCGGCGGCCTCGGGGTCGCAGCCGACGTTGGCCTCCGCGACCGGGCTGACGTTGCCGGGCACCTGCGCGGCGCCTCCCATGCACGTGACGGCCTTGACCCGGCTCGGCAGCGTCGGGTCGAGCCGGAGCGCGAGGGCGAGGTTCGTCATCGGTCCCACGGCGACGACCTCGAGGGACCCCGCATGCTCGTGGGACAGGCGGACGAGCAGCTCGGCCGGCGCCTCCGTCACCGGACGGAGCCCGGTGGCGGGCAGGGCGACGTCGCCGACGCCGTTGTGGCCGTGGATCCAGGTGGGCTGGTGGTCGTACGCGTGCGCGAGGAAGCGGCTCTCGCCCGCGGCGACGGGGACGTCCCCGCGGCCGGCCAGGGCGAGGAGCCGCAGCACGTTCTCGGCGGCCTGCTCGGCGAACGTGTTGCCGCAGCAGGTGCCGATGCCGACGAGGTCGACCTCGGGCGAGCCGAGGAGGTAGAGGAGCGCCAGGGCGTCGTCGACGCCGAGGTCGCAGTCGAGGTACAGGGGGCGGCTGGTCATGAGGTCCTTGTCGATCCGTGGGCTCCTGCGTCGCCACCGTACGGCATCGCCTCGCGCGCCGTCGTAAGGGCTGGCGAGGCCCGGGTGTTCACGCCTCAAGACCGGCCTCATCCAACTTGACGCCCACGCCCTACGGTGGCGATGGTTGGGGTGACAGTCAGGAGGGTGAAGTCGTTGAGCGACGAGGTGGGCCACCGTGCGGAACGGACGGCCCGGGTGGTCTTCGTAGGCACCGGCCCCGGCGACCCGGATCTGTTGACCCGCGCCGCGATGAGGGCGATCGGTGACGCCGACGTGGTGGTGGCCGACTCGCAGCGGCTCGTGGAGCTGGCGCGGGCCGCGGGGCTGCTGAACGACGACGGCCAGGTGGTGGTGACCTTCGACGACTACGGCGGCCGTGACAGCATGCCGTTCGACGACCGGGTCGACCTGCTGCACCAGTCCGCGGTCAGGGGCCGCAGCGTCATCCGTCTCGTGCCGGGCGACCCGTTCGTCGACGGCCGCGTCGAGGACGAGGCCCGCGCCTGCGCCACCGCCGGGCTGCCGTTCGAGGTGATCCCCGGCGTCTCGCTGCTCACCGCCGTCCCCACCTACGCAGGCGTCACCCTCGGCGGCGACGCGGGCGTGCAGTTCGTCTCGATCCCCGGCGGGAGCCTGCACCACGTGCGCCCCGACGTCTACTCGTTCGCCGGCACGATGGTGCTCAACACCCACGCCGGCGAGGCACCCGGCATCACCGAGGCCGCCCTCGAGGCGGGCCGGCCCCCGCACGAGCCGGTGATGGTGACCTTCCGCGGCGGCAGCACCC
>JBHAES010000150.1:0-5766 GCA_041855725.1 Actinomycetota bacterium | reverse complement strand
GGGCGTGTTCGACGACGTGGCGCTGGCGGCGATGGTGCACCTGGTGCCCGACGGGATCCGGCCCGACCCGACAGGCACCTCGTCGCAGGCGGTGGGCCGCTACCGGGCGACGTTCCGCGGCCGGGCCGCGCACGCCGCCGCAGCGCCGTGGCTGGGTGTCAACGCCGCCGACGCGGTGGTCGTGGCGCAGGTGGCGCTGGGGCTGCTGCGCCAGCAGGTGCCCACCGACCACCGCCTGTCGGCCAACGTCGTACGCGCCGGGGAGGTGACCAACATCGTGCCCGACCTGGCCACCGTCGAGTTCGAGTGCCGCGCCTTCACGATGGCCGACCACGAGGCGCTGGTGCCCCGGGTGCGGGCCTGCTTCGAGGCGGGGGCGCTGGCCACCGGCTGCACCGTCGAGATCACCGCCCAGGAGCCGGTCTACGAGCCGCTCGTCCACGACGGCCCCCTCGCGGCCCGGTGGTGCGACGCGCTGCGCCGCCTCGGCGTCGACCCCGACGCCGGCGTACCCCTGGCCGGAGGGTCCACCGACATGGGCAACGTGTCACGCCGGGTGCGCGCCATCCACCCGTGGTTCCGGCTGCCGGGAGTGGGCGGCACCATCCACACCCCCGAGTTCGCGGCCGCCGCCGGCACCGACGCCGCGTACGACACGATGACCCTGGCCGCCACCGCCCTGGCGCAGGCCCTCGCCGCCGAGGCCGCCGCGACCTGAGCGACGGTCCGGCAGGCCGGCCCGGGTCCGGGGCTACCCGTCGTCGGCGAGCAGCCAGCCGCGGTCGGTCGGGAAGTCGACCACCACCTCGTCGCCCACCGCGTGGATGGCGTCCTCGTCGGGGTCGGACGCGACGGCCACGACGGCGCCGTCGACGGTGGCGACCTCGTACTCGACGCTCGAGCCGTAGAAGGTGGCCCGCGTGACCCGGCCGTGGTCGCCCACCACCCCCTCGGAGGAGGTGGCCCGCCGCACCGTCACCGACTCGGGGCGCACCAGCACCACCCGGTCGGACGCCGTCTCGGCGGCCGCCGACGACGGCAGCTCGCGCCGCTGCCCCAGCACCGTGACCACGGCTCGGCCGGCACCCACCTCGGCGACCTCGGCGGCGAGGAAGTTGGCGCTGCCGATGAAGTCGGCCACGAACCTGGTGGCGGGTCGCCGGTAGACATCCTCGGGGCGGCCGATCTGCTCGATGCGGCCCTTGTTCATCACGACGATGCGGTCCGACAGGGCCATCGCCTCGTCCTGGTCGTGGGTCACGTAGAGCGCGGTGATGCCCAGCGCCTGCTGGATGCGTCGGATCTCGGTGCGCATCTGCACCCGCAGCTTGGCGTCGAGGTTCGACAGCGGCTCGTCGAACAGCAGCACCTTGGGCCGCATCACCATGGCGCGGGCGAGCGCCACCCGCTGCTGCTGGCCGCCCGACATCTGGTTGGGGGCCCGGTCGGCCATCTCGGTGAGCCCCATCGACTCCAGCGCCGCCGTCACCCGCGCCGTCAGCTCGGCCTTCGGCAGCCGCTGCAGCCGCGGCCCGTAGGCGACGTTCTCGAACACGTTGAGGTGCGGGAACAGCGCGTACGACTGGAACACCATCGCCATGGGCCGCTTGTCGGGGGTGAGCCGCAGCATGTCGGCCCCGTCGAGGGTGACCTCGCCCGACGTGGGGGTCTCGAAGCCGGCGATCATGCGCAGCGTGGTGGTCTTGCCGCACCCGGACGGGCCGAGGAGGGTGACGAACTCGCCCGGCTCGGTCTCGAGGGTGACGTCGGCGACGGCGGTGAACAGCCCCGCCCGGGTGGGGAACTGCTTCCACAGGTCGGCGAGCCGGACGACGCCGGTGCCCGCAGGTGCCTGGAGCGCCTCGTCGATCGGGGCCGCGGGGGTCGAGCGTTCGGTGGTCACAGTCCGCCTCCAACGGGGGTGCGACCGGCGCCGCGGTCGCGGACGAGCAGGGTGAGCAGGCCCATGACGGCCAGCACGATGGCCAGCAGCAGGGTGCAGAACGCGAACGCGTTGCCGAACCGGCCGGCGTCGACCTCGGCGAGGATCTGCTTGGTCATGATCTGGGTCTGCGGGGTGGTGATGAAGATGATCGGCGACAGCGTCGTCATCGAGCGCGCGAACGCGTAGATGAGCCCGGTGAGGAACGCCGAGCGGATGAGCGGCAGCGTCACCGTGCGGAACGTGGTGACGCTGCTGGCCCCCAGCGACGCCGACGCCTCGTCGATCGACGGGTCGATCTGCTTGAGGGCGGCGATGCCGGACTGCTGGCCCGACGGGAGGGAGCGGATCACGTACACCATCACGATCGCGATCGAGCCGCCGAGCAGCGCCGCGCCGCCGCCGAGCGCCGGCAGCCACATGCGCTTCTGCCAGATGAGCGGGGTGTTGAACGCGATCGCGTAGCCGATGCCGACCACGGTGCCGGGCACCGCCAGCCCGAGCATGCCGAGGAAGTCGAGCCAGGCCGCTCCGCGGCGCAGCTTGCGCACCACCAGCCAGGCGATGAGCATGCCGAGCAGGCCCGCGACCGGGGTGGCGGCCAGGGCGAGCAGCGTGGTGTCCTTGATCGACTCGTTGCCGATGCCCGAGAGCACGTAGGCGAAGTTGTCGAGCGTGGGCTGGTTGTTGATGCCCAGGATCTTCACGAACGCGCCCACCACCACGGTGGCGTAGACCAGCGCGACCATGCCCGCCACGACCAGCGCCACCGCGTAGAGCACCCACCGGGCGGCGCCGCCCAGCAGGCTGGGCCGGCCCGCGGGCTTGCCGGTGACGGTCACCACCGACTTGCGGGCCACCCAGTAGCGCTGCACGAGGAACACCAGCATCGACGGCACCAGCAGCACCACCGAGTACGCGGCGCCGGCCGGCACGTCATACTCGCCGGTGATCGCGATGTAGATGCGCGACGCCAGCACCGTGTAGTCGCCACCGATCACCAACGGGTTGGCCAGGTCGGCGATCGTCTCGACGAACAGCAGCAGGAACGAGCTGGCGAACCCGGGCACCAGCATGGGGAGGGTGACCGTACGGAACGTGTGCCACCGGGAGGCGCCGAGGTTGGCGGCGGCCTCGTCGAGGGCCGGGTCGAGGCTCTGCAGCAGGCCCCGGAAGTTCATGTAGGCGACCGGGAAGAACGACAGGGTGAGCACGACGGTGAGCCCCGTGAGGCCGTAGATGTCGGTCTGGGCGCCGAACAGGCCGTGCGTGATGATGCCGCGCCGCCCGAACAGGGTGATGACGGCGGTCGCCACCGCGAACGGCGGCGAGACGACGGGCAGCAGCGACACCAGGTGCAGCACCTTCTTGCCGGGCACGTCGACGCGCACCTGCACGTAGGCCATGAGGAACCCGACGAGGGTGCCCAGCACGCCCACGACCGTGCCGAGCACGACCGTGTTGAGCACGATCCGCTGGTTCACCGGCGAGGTGAGCATGCGGCGCACGACCTCGCTGCCCTCGGGCCCCGCCGCCAGGACGAGGATCCGCAGCAGCGGGTAGACGATCAGCAGGAAGAGCACGGCGACGACCACGACGGTGACGACGATCGTCGGGACGTCGACCGAGCCCTTCACCGTGCCGGCCCGCGGCGCCGGGGCGGGGGCCCCGGCGGCGGGACGCGTCGCCGTGACGGTGGTCATCGGTCAGGACTTCGGCTGGGCGGCGACCTCGGCGTCGAAGCGGGCGGTGAGCTCCTTCTTGGCGGCCGCGGCCTTCTCGAAGTCGTAGTCGACGAGGTTGACGTCGTCGAGGCGCACCATGCGCGGGTCGATCGTCGCCTCGGGGTTGGTGGGCACCTGGTAGGAGCCGACCGTCTGCCCGATCTGCTGCGCCTCGGCGGTCAGCACGAAGTCGATGTAGGCCTTCGCGTTGGCGGCGTTCTTGGCACCCTTCACCAGCGCGACGCCGCCGACCTCGTAGCCGGTGCCCTCGGCCGGGAAGCTGACGACCAGGTCGGTCATGCCCCGCTCCTGGTAGAGCACGCAGTCGTGGCTGAAGACGAGGCCGACGCCGACCTCGCCCCGCCCGGCGGTCTGGCCGGGGGCGGTGCCCGACTTCGAGTACTGCAGCACGTTGACGTGGAGCTTCTTCATCCAGTCGATCGCCTGGTCCTCGCCGCCGCGCAGCACGACCTGGGTCCACAGCGTGGTGAACGCGGTACCCGACGTCGACGGGTGGGCGGTCGCGATCTGGCCCTTGAGCCGCTCGTCGAGCAGCGCGTCCCACGAGGTGGGCACGTCGACGCCCTTCTCGGCGAGCACCTTGCGGTTGGAGCAGAAGCCGAGCGCCCCCACGTACACCCCCGTCCAGTACCCGGCGGGGTCCTTGTACCTCGCCGGGATCACCCCGGCGTTGGGCGAGGTGTAGGCCTCGAGCAGGTCCTGCTTCGCGGCGGCGCCGTAGCCGTCGGCGGGACCGCCGTGCCACACGTCGAACTCGGGCGAGGCCTTGGTGGAGCCCAGCCGGGCCACGGTCTCGCCCGACGACAGCCGCACGAACGACGTGGCGATGCCGGTCTTCTTCTGGAACGCCTGCGTCCACGCGGCGCAGACCTCCTCCATCGCGCCGCACACCACGGTCAGCGACGACGTGGCCTGACCCGAGGCGCCGGACGCTCCCGGCGTGCCCTCGTCGACCGCGCACGACGTGCCCAGCAGCACCAGCGCCGCGAGCGCAGCGGCGATCCTCATCCTCATGTCACTCCTAGGGGGACTCCACGGCCTCGTCACCGCAGGATCCCAACGTAACGAGTCCGCGCGGCGGTGGTGAACCCGGGTGCCGGCGAACGTTATGGAGCCGAGACCTGGCCCCCGGACCCGTCGTACGGCCGGCGCGGCGGGTCAGGCGGTGACGGCGAGCACCCACCGGCGAGGGTCCTCGAGCCGGTACGGGCCGGCACCCCAGCCGGCGGGCACCCGCACGCGGTCGCCGGTGACCCGGCGCCGCCGCCCGTCGGCGTCGACGAGCACGCACCCGTCGGCGGCGAGAGCGACGAGGGTGTCGTCGAGGTGCAGCAGCACCGGGCTGCCGAACGGGTCGACGGTGGCGTCGGGCCGGGTGCCGACCGACAGCGACGTACGGCCCGCCCGCAGCGCCGCGAGCAGGGT
Organism: Actinomycetota bacterium; assembly: GCA_041855725.1. Lineage (GTDB taxonomy): Bacteria > Actinomycetota > Actinomycetes > Propionibacteriales > Propionibacteriaceae > JBHAES01. The sequence goes on along the minus strand of JBHAES010000150.1, from coordinate 654 downwards.
GTCGGGGGTGGGCTCCTCGGCGAGCACCCACGTGGTGGGGGTGCCAGGGTTCCAGCCCTGCGCCGGGTCGTGCACGTCGGAGCCGCCGAGCAGCACGGTGGTCGGGTCGGCGTACCACCGCAGGAACGCCCACGGCGTGGTGGCGGCGAGGTCGCGGCACCACGAGACGTGGAACGCCTCCACGGCGGGGGTCCGTACCGGGTGGAGCCAGGAGCAGTCGCCGTCGGTGGGGTGGTTGGCGCTCAGCAGCCCGCCCGCCGCGTCGACGTGCGCCAGCCACTCGGCCGCCGGCCGGCGGAAGTCGACGAAGCCGACGTCGCCGTACGCGTTGGCGTGGCCACGGTGGGTGGTGACCTCCTGGCCCGGCAGCAGCGTGATGCCGTGACGGGCCGCGACCCCGGGCAGCAGCCGGTGGTGGGAGACGGTGTTGTGGTCGGTGACGGCCACCGCGTCGAGCCCCGAGCGGCGCGCCCACGCGGCGAGCCCACCGAGCGACGAGGTGCCGTCGGAGTGCCGGCTGTGGGTGTGCAGGTCGGTCGCCCACCAGCGCAGGCCCGCCGGGGCGGGCAGGTCTCGCTCGCTGCCGCGGCCCCCCTCGTACGGGGCGGCGTCGGGCTCGGGCTCGCCGCCGTGGCTGGCGGGCACCTCGGTGGT
>JBHAES010000149.1:0-2715 GCA_041855725.1 Actinomycetota bacterium | reverse complement strand
GTGGTCGATGTGCGCGATGATGCAGAAGTTGCGGATGATGGCCGGGTCGGTGCTCCCAGGCGCGGGTACAAGGGGCATGCGGTTCCTCGTCGGTGGCGGATGGGGCCGAGAGCGGCCGCGAGGTCTTCGGAGCAGGAGCCGTTGTCGGTGAGGACCTGTCTCACGTCGGTGCCGGCGGCTCGGAAGAACGCTTCGGCGTGGCGGAGGGACCCGGCTGCGGTCTGGGCCCGCTCGTCGACGGGGGAGCTTGCTGTAGGCGAGGCGGGAGCAGTCGTCGACGGCGTTGTGGATGTACCAGTAGCCGCCGCCGAAGTTGCGGTGGCCCTGCTCGCGGCCGACGACCCGGTGGCCGCCGCCGTCAGGGATGCGGCCGAGCTTCTTGATGTCGATGTGCACCCGCTGCGTCTGCTCGCACCGGTCATCAGGCTCAAGCCCCTCAAGGGCGGGTAGCTCACCGGCGCCGCCGCCCTGCCCCGCACGCTGGCCGCCGGGACGCAGGCGCCACGGGTCACGGGGTCACGGGACCAGCCGCTCGTCGAGCCAGGCCAGCGCACCGCGGTGCGCGGCCATCCCCCACTCCAGGGTCATGCGCTGGAAGCGGGCCACCTCGGCGAGGTGCACGGGGACCTCGACGCCGTCGATCTCGTGCTCCAGGTCCTCGAGGCGGACCAGGTCGGCCTCCATCCGCCGACGGATGTGCTCGACCACCCCCTGCCGCTGCGAGGCGTCGAGCAGGCCGAGGAAGTACAGGCGCGACAGGGCGGCGCGCTCGGCGTCCGGCTCGGTGAGCTCCGAGCGCATCCAGGCCTCGAAGGCCCTGCGGCCGGCGTCGTTGACCCGGTGCACCTTGCGCCCCCGCGTGCCCGGGCGCACCTCGTCGACGTCGACCAGCCCCCGGGCGACCAGGTCGTCCAGAGCCCGCTTGATGCTCCCCGCGCTGGCCGAGTAGAACAGCGAGACCCCGGCGCCGAAGGCGCGCACGAGATCGTACAGGCTCATGGGGCGCAGCAGGAGCAGGCCGAGGATCACGTTCGCCACGCCTCGAGGCTAGATGATCAGCCCACCACAGGCGAGGCCACCGGCGACGCGCATACCGTCGGCCAGGACCGTGAGACTGGTGCTGTAGAAGGCCGTCGCACACGGGACCTCTGCGAAGGGACCGGTGCGGCGGACACAGCCGCGCTCACCGCCAGGCCCCGGTGCCACGCACCCATCCCGGTTCCACGAGTAGGGTTTGACGACAACCAACCTACCTACTAGACATGTCTATGAAGACCTATCTAGTGAGGAGTATGACTCTCATGGCACCGTCTCCCAGAGCCCTTCAACAGTGGTGCGACACCGCCCTCACCGCGAGGCTCGAGCGCCTGAGCCGTCGTCGGGCGCCGCGACTGCCCGCCCCGCAGGTCCTCGTCACGGCACCTGGCGCGCGCCTGGCCTACGGCGAGGTCGACCTTCCCTTCCACACCGCGAGCGTCGGCAAGGTCCTCACCGCCGTCCTCACCGCCCGCCTCGCCCAGCAGGGCCTGCTGGGCCTGGACGACCTCATCTCCCGGCTGGCTCCCGGGCTCGACCTGTCCGCGCTGCCCGCCGCCGGCGTCGACCTGCGCCGCACCCTCACCGTCGACCACCTGCTGTCCCACCGTTCCGGCCTGCCCGACCCCCTCATGCCGCCGCGCGGGCACCGCACCGAGTGCTCCCTGGCCGCCCTTCTTCGTGATCCGGGCAGGCGGTGGACCACCGAGCAGGTGCTCGCGCAGACCTCGGGGCTTCCCCCCGTGGGAGTCCCGGGCGGGCGCTTCGCCTACAGTGACGCCGGCTACGCCCTGCTCCAACGCGTCCTGGAGGAGGTCGCGGGCGCCCCCTACCCCGAGCTCCTGCACGAGCACGTCCTGGCCCCGGCCGGGATGAGCCACACGGGCTTTCCCCACAGCACCTGCACCGACGAGGAGCTGAGGACCCTGCGCATCGCGCCGATCTGGGTCCGTGGCCACGAGTTCAGCCACCTGCCCTCCCTGAGTGCGGGCACGGCCGACGGCGGGGCGGTGACGACCCTCGGCGACCTGGAGCGCCTCCAGACCGCGGTGCATGAGGAGGGCCTGGTCTCCCCGGCTCTGCTGGCCCGCCTGTCGCGTCCGCGCAGCCGCCTGCGGGCCGGTATCCACTACGGCACAGGTATGTGCGTGCTGAGGCTGGACGAGCTAGTCCTCGTGCGGCGCCGGAGGCTCCCCGTGGCCGTCGGCGGCCTCGGGCTGTGGGCCACCCACTGCTTCTACTACCCCGAGCTGGGGGCGCAGGTCGTTATGAACTTCCACTCGACCCGGCAGATGGCTCGTTCCTTCCGCCTGCACATGTTCATCGCCAACGGCCTGGCCGCGTTGGCCAGCGCCCCGTGAATCGAATGACCCCTCCCGCCCGCACTGTCCCCGCCTGCTCCCCGTGAACCGGGAGACCCCTTGAGGTGCCATGCCCCCCGATCTCGGCGACGGCACCTTGTCCGGGTCGAGGCCGTGGGCCCACGCCCACACGGTGCCGGGGTCGGCCGTCGCCCCGCCGACGAGGAGTCGGTGCACCTCGGCGACGTCCCAGCAGCGGGCCGCCCGGACGCCCGCGTCGACGAGCGGCCGGGCGTCGACATCGGCTCGCCCAGCGCCTGGGCACCAGCACGATGGCGGCGTACCGGCACATCGACTCCCAGGAGGAGGTCATCGCCGC
>JBHAES010000148.1:0-3889 GCA_041855725.1 Actinomycetota bacterium | reverse complement strand
CGCTTCCTCGCCGAGGTCGACGGCGACGTCGACCTGCTGCTCGTCGGGGCCGGCTCCAACGACGTCATGACCCGGCGCCCGGTCGAGGAGTGGGACGCCGACCTGCGCGCCGTCCTGGCCGACGCGGCGGGACGCGCCCGCCGGGTGGTGGTCGTCTCCCCGGGCCAGCCCCACGAGAGCCCCCGGCTGCCGAGGGCCCTGCGCGAGGCCCTGGCCGAGCGGGTCGACGCCCAGGTCAGCCGCTCGCAGGCCGTGTGCCGTGAGCTCGGCGTGCCCTACGTCGACCTGGCCCACCACGAGCTGCCGCCGGGCTTCTGGGCCAGTGACGGCTTCCACCCCGGCGCGCGAGGCTACGAGTTCATCGCCGACGGCATCGTCGCCGCCCTCGTCGACGAGCACGTGGTCGCCTGACGGCCGGTCACCGTACGGCCCCGGCGGGCCGCGAGCGGGCAGGGTCAGTCGCCGTAGCGGGCGGCGAAGGCGCGCAGGATCGTGTGGGCCCCCGACACGTCGGCGTCGGCCGTGGCCGCGACGAGGCGCTCGGCCTCGTCGGGTGCGAAGTAGCCGTGGTGCCGGTAGGCGCGGACCCGGGCGGCCAGCCCGGCGTGGTCGAGCTCGGGGTGGAACTGGGTGACGTAGGCGTGCTCGCCCACCCGGTACATCTGCACCGGGCACGGGTCCGAGGTCGCGAGCAGCACCGCGCCGGGCGGCGGCACGGGGGCGCACTCCTTGTGACCCACGTACGCGGCGAACGCGGGCGGCGTCGTGACCAGCAGCGGGTCGGCGACGCCCTCGGCGGTGAGGCGTACGGCGGTCGCCCCGACCGGCTCGGCGAAGCTGCGGTCGACGGTGCCGCCGAGCAGGGCGGTCACCACCCCGACCCCGTAGCACATGGCGAGCAGCGGCACCTCGCGCTCGATCGCCGCGGCCAGCAGCGGCGCCACCTCCGCCTCGACCCGCCGCTGCACGGGCCCCTTCGGGTCGTCGCTCCAGGTGAACGGTGAGCCGCCCAGCAGCACCCCCGCCCACGCGTCGAGGTCGACGCGCGGCAGCGGCCCCGCCTCCATGCGCACCTGCGCCACCCGGTCGGGCGCCAGCCCCATGAGCCGCGCCACGGCGGCGTGCTCGAGGGCCGCCAGGTCGTCCTCGGGCCGAGACGACAGCAGCAGGAACCGGGCACCTCGGGTGGTCACCGCAGCAGGCTACCCGGGGCGCTCGCGCAGCGGTCCGTACGGGACCCCGCGGCGCCGCCGACGGCGCCAGGGGCCGGGGCTCAGATGACGGGCCGGGCCTTCGCGGCGGCGCGCCGGTGGAGCAGCCAGGCCGCGAGCACGCCGCCGACCGCACCGCCGAGGTGACCCTGCCAGGCGACGTGCGGGCCGACGGCCCACGGGAAGATGCCGAGCAGCGCGTACCCGTAGGCGAACATCACCACGAGCCCAAGGGCGAGGTGCCACCAGGAGCGGGACAGGAACCCGCGCACCACGAGGTAGGTGATCAGGCCGAAGATCACGCCGGAGGCACCCACGACCACGCTCTGCACGGGGCCGAGCAGCCACGCGAACACCCCCGACGTCAGCCACGACGTGACGACGGTCACGACCCACTTCCGCACGCCCTCGGTCCACAGCACGGTGCCCAGCGCGAACAGGGGCACGGAGTTGGCCGCCAGGTGCGCGAACCCGGCGTGCAGCAGGGGCGCGAAGACGATCCCGTCCAGCCCGGCCAGGTTGCGGGGCAGGATGCCGAACTGGTCGAGCCGGTTGGCGACGAGCACGTCGACCACCTCGATGAGCCACAGCGCCGCGATGATCCCGGCCATGACGAGCAGCGCCTGCTTGAGGCGAGGAAGGATCGTCTGCATGACCCCAGCATGCCGGGTCGGGCAAGAGCGGCGCCCACCGTGCCGGCGGGGAGGCCGCCAGGCCGGGCGCGTCGGGACCTACTCGCCCAGCCCGTCGAGCTCGAGACGGTCCTCGCGCACCCGGGTGGCGAGGTCGAGCTTGGTGTAGGTGGGGCGGCCGACGTCGGTGTACTTGCGCTTCACTCGCTCCAGGTACTCCCGGGCGGTGCCGTACGCGACCCCCGCGCGGCGGGCGGCGGCCTGCAGCGTGGCACCCGACGCGTACGCGGTCAGCACCACCCGCTCCTGCGGCGACAGCTGCGGCCGGTTGGGGCGGGCGTCGCGCGACAGCACGAACGCCAGCTCGGGGCTCACCACCGACCGGCCCGCGGCGACGTCGCGGATCGCCTGCACCAGGGCGTCGAGGTCCTGGTCCTTGGTGATGTAGCCCGACGCGCCGGCCTCGATGGTGGCGAGCACGCCGTCGGCGTCGGGGATCGTCGACACGACGAGCACCCGCGCGCCGCTCGACAGCACGCGCCGCACGTTGTCGGCGGGCGCAGAGTGGTCGCGCAGGTTGAGGTCGAGGAGCACCACCTCGGGCGGGGCCTCGCCGACGGCGTCGAGGTAGGCGTCGACGGTGGTCACCATCAGCTCCAGCTCGATGTCGGCGATGGGCCGCAGCCAGGAGTCCAGCCCGCCCAGCAGCATGCGGTCGTCGTCGACCGCCGCCACCGTGATCACGTGCTCAGCCATGTCGCCTCCTCGGTCGCGTCAGGGGGAGTGGGGGCCTCGGCCGCGTGGCTCAGGCGGGCCATCGCAGCTCCACGGTGGTGCCCTGCCCGGGCTCGGAGTCGATGTCAGCGGCGCCGCCCGCCTCGGTCATGCGGGCCCGGATCGACCCCTTCAGCCCCAGGCCCCGGCTGGGGCGGCTCGGGTCGAACCCGCGGCCCCGGTCGGTGACCGTGACGAGCAGCCGGGTGCGGGAGCCCGGGGTGAGGTCGATCGGGTTGGCCTCGGTGGGCCCCACCACGGTCACCCACGCCTCCTTCGTGCCGGAGTGCTTCACCACGTTGTTGAGCGCCTCGCGGACGCAGTCGCTCACCGCCCGGACGACGTCGGTGGGCACCTCGTCGGGCACGTCGGCGATGCTCGGGTGCACCCGCAGCCCCGTCGACGCCTGCTCGCGGGTGAGCCGGGCCAGCTCGCCCACCAGGTACATGCCGGCCGCCGAGTCGGTGGTGGCGATGAGGCCCCGCAGGTAGTCGGCGTCGGCCGCGATCCGCTGCCGGATGTCGTGCTGCTGCGGGTCGAGGCTGCCGCGGGAGAGGGCCGACAGGGTCGACAGCACGGTGTCGTGCAGGGTGCGGTACTGCTTGGCCCGCTCCACCTCGCGCGCCTGGGCGGCGCTGACGAGGTGGCGTGCGGCCGCCAGCTCCGTACGGGCGGCGTCGAGCTCGGCGCCCTCGCGCAGCCACGGGCGGGCGACGAGACCGGCGATCACCGGCACGCCGACGAGCGCCACGAGGTGCGCCCCGAGGCTCGACAGCACGACGGCGCCGAGCACGAGCGTGCCCGCCGCGCCGAGCACGTAGGCGAGGGCGAGCCCGCCCAGGCAGGCGGCGACGCCGCGCGGCGGCAGGCAGATGGCGGCGAGCATGCCGGCCCACACCGCCAGCGACACGGTGGGGTGCGCGAACGACGTGCCGTAGCCGGGGGCGGTGGCGAGGCCGCCGACGAGCAGGGCGACCGCCGAGACGACCACGTTGGCCAGCACCATCCGCTGCGGGTAGGAGCGGCGCACCCAGCCCACCACCACGAGCACCGCCGTGGCGAGCAGCTGCAGCCCGTACGCGGCTCCGGCGACCGCGACCGAGACGACCCCCTCGCCGCCGCTGGCCCACATCGCCAGCGGCCACATGGCGGCCTGCCCGGCCCCGGCGCCCGCCAGGATCGTCACCAGCCGCCCGACGACGCCGCGCGGCAGCTCCGACAGGGCCGGGGCGGGGGGTGCGGGCGGGGTCGTGGGCGCCGCCGGCGGACGGG
>JBHAES010000147.1:0-6403 GCA_041855725.1 Actinomycetota bacterium | reverse complement strand
CTCCTGCTGCTCGCCGGCGCCGAGCCGGGGTCGGCGGCGCCGTCCGGGCCGGGGGCGTCCGGGTCGGGGGCTGCGGCGGAGCGGCCGGTGACCGCCAACGTGCGGGCGTTCAGGGTGCTCGTACGCAACGCCATGTTCCAGCGGGTGCGGCTGGTCGCGGCCGACGACGTGGCCGCCCTGGTGGCGCTCGACGCCCACGCCGCCGCCCTCGTGGAGCCGGCCCTGCCCGTGCCGATGCGTGCCGCCGACTGGGAGGCGGCGCTCGACGGGTTGTACGAGGCGCACGCCGAGGTGCTCGTCGACGCCGACGCCCGAGGGCCGTCGCTGCTCGTGGTGACCGAGCTGGCGGGTCGGCGCTGGCACGTACGCCAGGTGCTGCACGACGACGCGGGCGACCACGACTGGTCGCTGACCGCCGAGGTCGACCTCGACCTGTGCGACCAGGTCGGCGACCTCGTGCTCGTCACCACCTCCCTCGCCGAGACCTGATCCCCGCGCCATGGCCCGAACCCGTCGGGCCGCCTGCCCGCGACGTGCAGCCCGACGTGCCGATCGTGTCGGCCCGGGCAGCCTGGCGAGGACCGCCCGCCCGGCGGCCGGCGCCGGGCGAGGGTGGCCAGCACGGCGATGGGGTCCGGCACCGTGGCCGTACGCCTCGGACGCGGCCCTGTGGCCGTGGCGCCGTGGCCGCGCGGGCGGGAGGCGTGGCATGTCCCGGCGCACCGCCCCCTGGTGCGTCGATCAGCCCCGGCCGCCCTGGATGGCACTGCCCGAGCGGCACGGCGAGGAGCATCGCGGCGATGACGGCCACCCACAAGACGCTCAGGTTCAACACGATGGTGACGGTCACCAACCCCGCCACGGGCACGTCGGTCGTGGTGCGGATCAACGACCGCGGCCCCTGCATCTGGGGCCCTGTCTCGACCGGTCCTGCTCCGCCTTCGAGGCTGTGTCCCCCATCTCCGCGCGGCCGGCCGCTGGACCTGCCTCGTGGCCACGCCAGGTCCTGGGCGCCGATCATGACGAGGGGGCCGGTGAGGCGTCGGGAGTGCCGTCCCGGCCGTCGGACGACCAGGCTGGTGACGTGGCCGACTGCGGTGCCGTCGAACGCAGGTCGACGGCACCGCTCCGGCGGCAGCGGCTCACCCGGGTGCGCCCTGCCATGCCGGCGAGGCCGCCGTCGCGCTCCGCCCAGGCCAGGGATCGTGCCGAGCAGGTCGCTGCCGGCGGGGGCGGCGTGGTGAGCATGGAGCCGGCAGCGCCCAGCGTGGCGGCGATGCCGCGCGATGGAGCCAGGGGCCCCGGGACGTCGGCCGGGCGGGACAGGGCGTCGAGTGGAATAGATCGGCGGGTGCCTGACTTGTCGCAAGAGACCCCGACCGAGAGGCGGACCGTGATCGAGTTCGACCACGTGGCCAAGCGCTACCCCGACGGCACCGTCGCGGTGGCCGACTTCAGCGCGGCCCTGGCCCCGCACACCACGACGGTGCTCGTGGGCTCGTCGGGGTGCGGCAAGACGACCCTGCTGCGCATGGTGAACCGCATGGTCGACCCGTCCCAGGGCGAGGTGCGCATCGACGGGGAGCCCATCGCCGCCAAGGACCCGGTGCGGCTGCGCCGCTCGATCGGGTACGTGATGCAGCACGCCGGGCTGCTGCCCCACCGGTCGGTCGCCGACAACATCGCGACCGTGCCCTTGCTGCTCGGCGTCCGCCGGAGCGAGGCACGGGCGCGGGCGCTCGAGCTGATGGAGCTCGTCGGCCTCGACACCACGATGGCCGACCGCTACCCGCACCAGCTCTCGGGCGGTCAGCAGCAGCGGGTCGGCGTGGCGCGGGGCCTGGCCGCCGACCCGAACATCCTGCTCATGGACGAGCCGTTCGGCGCCGTGGACCCGCTCGTGCGCCGCGACCTGCAGAACGAGCTGCTGCGCCTGCAGGCCGGCCTGGGCAAGACGATCGTGTTCGTGACGCACGACATCGACGAGGCGTTCCTGCTCGGCGACCGCATCATCATCCTGCGCGACGGCGGCGAGGTCGCCCAGGACGGCACGTCCACGGAGATCCTCACCCGCCCGGCCGACGACTTCGTGGCCGGCATCGTGGGCCTCGACCGGGGCGGGCGCACCTACCACGTCGAGCCCGGCGGCGTGCTCGTCGACGCCAACGGGCGCGCCGCCGGGGTGCTCACCGACGCACCCCGCCCCGACGACCGCCACCACGACACCGTACGCGCGGGCGGCGCGATGCAGGTCGGCGACGCGGGACGCGCCGTACGGGCGGGCGGTGCAGCGCCGATGGGCCAACCACCACGCGGGAGCGACGCCGCACAGCCGAGCGACGCCGAACGCGGGAGCCGCGCTGCACACGGGAGCGATACCGCACCGGAGGGCGATGCCGAACGGCCGAGCCCCGGCGCACCGACAACCGGCGTCGCTCACGCGTCCGAGGCCGCCCAGCGGGGCGACCCCGCTCACGGGAGCGACGACGCGCCCACCCCACCGGGAGCCGCCCGGCCGGGCACGCGGGCGGAGCCCCCCTCGTGAGGTGGGTGGTCGACAACGTCGGCCTCATCGGGGAGCGCACGCTCGCGCACCTGCTGCTGGCGGTGCCCGCGATCGTGGCGAGCCTCGTGCTGGCGATCCCCGCGGGGTGGGTCGCGACCCGGCACACCCGGGTGCGCGGGCTGCTCACCACCGGGGCCGGCCTGCTCTACGCGATCCCGTCGCTGCCGCTGTTCATCGTGCTGCCGGTGCTGATCGGCACCGGGGTGCGCGACCCGGCGAACATCGTGGTGGCACTCACCCTGTACGGCCTGGCGCTCATGGTGCCCGCCAGCGCCGACGCGTTCGCCACCTGCGACCACGACGTGACCGACGCCGCCGACGCCCAGGGCTACGGCCTCCTGCGCAGGTTCCTCACCGTCGACCTGCCGCTCGCCGGGCCCACCCTGCTCGCTGGCCTGCGCGTGGTGGCGGTGAGCACCGTGTCGCTGGTGACGGTCGGTGCCGTGCTCGGCGTGCCGAGCCTGGGCATGCTGTTCACCGACGGGTTCCAGCGCGGGATCCTCGAAGAGATCGCCGCCGGCATCGTGACGACCGTGGCGCTCGCCCTGACGATCGACGCGGCGATCGTCGTGGGCGGCCGACTCGTCATGCCCTGGAACCGCCCCGCCCCAGCCGCCGGAGCCACCTCATGACCCGGACCGCACCCGTTCCGGGCCCGGCCCGGACAACACCCGACCAGGGCCTGACGAGGACCCAGCCGGAGGGGAATCACGGCGTGACCTCGGCTCGCCTCGGTGCCGCCGGGACGCCGGCGCCGAGCGTCACGAACCGGACGCCCCGGAGCCGAGAGACCGTCGGCGCGTCGGGACTGCCCGCGACCCCGAGCCCGCAAGCCACGACCCCGAGCCCACAGACCCCGAGCCCACAGGCCACGACCCCGAGCCCATCGACCGCGATCCCGCGTCGCCCAACCGCAGCATCGCACCGACCCATCACGTCCCCGTACCGACCAGTCGCGGGATCGCCAGCCGCCGACGAGGATGTCGTCTTCCGGCTCACGCGGGTGCAGCGCTCCGACCCGTACCGACCCGTCGCGGGACCACCAGCCGCCGACCCCCCGCGCGGGCTGTCCGCACGGGCCGCGGTGTCGCCCGGTGGGGGACGGGCGATGCGGGGACGACGCTCGGACGACGCCCACCGCCGCTGCGGCGACAGCGGCGAACCCGGCGCCCAGCCTGGGCTCGGCCGCTGCGCCCACGGCGGCGCGCGCCCCCACCACAGCCTCGAATCCTTCATGCGTACGACTCCATCACGTGGCTCTGACAGTTCCTGGACAGCCGCCCACCCGACCACCGCACGCCCGACCACCGCACACCCACCTGCCGACAGCCGCCCCGTCCCCGGCCATCCGGCGGCCCGGGCCCACCCGTACGACCGGAGCGAGGGCAGGCGATGAGGTTCCTCACCGAGGCGCTGGCATGGCTCGCCGACCCGGCGCACCTCACGGGCTCCGACGGGGTGCTCGTGCTGGCGTGGGAGCACCTGTGGACGAGCCTGGCGGCGGTGGCGATCGCGGCGGTCGTCGCCGTGCCAGCCGGCTGGTACGTGGGCCACTCGAAGCGGTTCCGAGGGGCGGCGGTCGTGGTGTCGGGGGCGGCGCGGGCGCTGCCGACGCTCGGGGTGGTGACCCTGTTCGGGCTGCTGCTCGGCATCGGCCTGGCGGCCCCGCTGCTCGCGTTCGTGGTGCTGGCGGTGCCGTCGGTGCTCGCAGGGGCGTACGCGGGCGTGGAGGCGGCCGACCAGCGCGTGGTCGACGCGGCCCGCGCCAGCGGCATGACGGGAGCGCAGGTGCTCTGGCAGGTGGAGGTGCCGCTCGGGCTGCCGGTGCTGGTGGGCGGGCTGCGCTCGGCGACGCTGCAGGTGATCTCGACGGCCACCCTGGCCGCGTACGTAGGCGCCGGCGGTCTGGGACGCCTCGTGTTCCTGGGCCTGAAGACGCAGGACTACCCGATGATGCTGGCGGCGTCGCTGGTGGTGGTGCTGCTGGCCGTGGCCTCGGAGGCGGTGTTCGTGGGCCTGCAACGCCTCGCCTCCGCTGGCGGCCGCAGGCGCCCCGCATGACCGGCCGACAGCTCCCACCCCGACGCCGACCGACCGGGGGGATCACCCGCCCCTCGAGCGACGACCCCGAGACGCCGCCCGTCGAGACGACCCGGGCCCAGGGCCCGCCGCCCCTGGGCGGATCACCCCACGCGACGTAGGCTTCGACAACCCCCCGTCCTCGACGGTGACCGACGAAAGGTGACCCGCATGTCCCTCAGACTTACCCGCCGCGGCCTCGGCCTGCTCGGTGCGGGCGCAGCGCTCGCAGCCTGCGCCACCGACGACCCGCTCGGCACCCCCACGGTGGTGACGGCCGGCGAGAACCGGCTCGTGGTCGGCTCGCAGCAGTACTACTCCAACGAGATCGTCGCCGAGCTGTACGCCCAGGCGCTCGAGAAGACCGGCCTCGAGGTGACCCGGCAGTACCAGATCGGCCAGCGCGAGGTGTACCTGCCCGAGCTGCGGCGGGGCAGCATCGACGTGTTCCCCGAGTACGGCGGCGCCCTGCTCAAGGCGCTCGACAAGCAGACGGCGGCGCGTACCGGCGCCGAGATCCAGGCGGCCCTGCCCGCCGCCCTCGGCTCGAACCTGCGGGCGCTGGCCCCGGCCGCCGCCTCCGACCAGGACTCGTTCACCGTGCTCAAGGCCACCGCCCAGCAGCACGGCCTCACCGCGATCCCCGACCTCGTCGCCCTGCCGCAGCCGGTGCGCATCGCGGCCAACAGCGAGTTCCAGTCGCGCCCCTACGGCCCCGCAGCCGTCAAGGAGGCGTACGGGGTGGAGCTGGAGCTCGTTCCCGTGGAAGACTCGGGCGGCCCGCTCACGATCAAGGCGCTCACCGACGGCACCGTGCAGGTCGCCGACGTCTACACCGCCACGCCCGCCATCACCGAGCTCGACCTCGTGGTGCTCGACGACCCGAGGTCGCTGATCCTGCCGCAGCACCTCACCCCGATCGTGTCCCCGCGGGTGACCGCCGAGGCCGCCGCGGCCATCGAGCGGGTCAGCGCCGCCCTCACCATGGACGACCTGCGCGCCCTCAACGCCCGCAGCGTCGTCGAGAAGCTGCGATCGTCCGAGATCGCAGCGACATGGCTCGCCCAGAAGGGTCTGCGGTGAGCCACGGACCCGTCGCCGTCGACGCCGCGAGGACGCCACGGCGGCACCGGGATGACCAGGCCGGGCATGGCCCGGCGCTCGACGGAAGGAGACGATCATGACCGTGGTGGTGACCGGGGCGACCGGCGCCCTGGGCGGGGCGGTGGCCGCAGCGCTGGCGGCCGACGGCGTCCCCGTACGCCTCGTCATCCGCGACGCCGCCCGTGCCCCGTCGCTGCCGGGTGCCGAGGTGACGGTGGCGGCCTCGTACGACGACGAACCCGGTCTCGAGGCAGCGTTCCGCGGCGCGACGGCGGTGCTGTTCGTCTCGGCGCACGAGTCGGCCACCCGGGTGGACGAGCACCGGACGGTGGCGCGCGCCCTGGCCGCGGCCGGGGCGGGGCACGTCGTCTACACGTCGTTCCTGGGCGCCGCGGCCGACGCCACGTTCACCCTCGGCCGCGACCACGGGCACACCGAGGCCGCGATCCGGGAGTCGGGCGTGCCGTTCACGTTCCTGCGCGACTCGTTCTACGCCGACCTGCTGCCCCACTTCGCCGGGCCCGACCACGTGGTGCGCGGCCCCGCCGGCGACGGCCGGTGCGCCTTCGTGGCCCGAGCCGACGTCGCCCGCCCCGCCGCCGCCGTGCTGCGTGCCCCCGCCGACCACGCGGGCCGCACGTACGAGCTCACCGG